>SFOF01000050.1 GCA_004552515.1 Clostridiales bacterium | reverse complement strand
GGAATCAAATCGCTGATTCATGCACCCCGCCGTGAAGAGCTCGCGGCAGCGCGCCGTCTCGGAAGATCAATCGCTTTGACTTTCTTTGACTATTGTCAGTATAAGGGCAGTCAAGCCGCTTGTCAATAGAAAATTCAAAACTTAACAATTCTTTTTTATGCCATTGAACGGCGGAGGAAAACGCGCGTTCAGCGTGCTATTTAACACAATAAGAACGTGCGTTTGCTTGCCGAACGGTGGAAAAACGTGTAATATAGTAGAATAAAATCGAATTTCGCCGTGGATATTTAACGCGCGGATTGGCAAATCGGGGCAACTGAGGGCGCATTGGATGCGTCTATGCGGTTGCAATTCGCAAAATGCGATGATATAATAATGGAAAAAAGAGGATTCTATACGCCTGAAAGGCAGGGACAGCTTATGGGATATGATAAATGGGACGACCGCTTTATGGAAATGGCGCAGGTGATCGCGGGCTGGGCGAGCTGCTATCAGCCCAACCGCAAGATCGGCGCGGTTATCGTCAAGAACAAGCGCATCATGACCACCGGCTATAACGGCGCGCCCGCGGGGGTCAAGACCTGCATGGAGCGCGGCGAGTGCCTGCGGCGCAAGCTGGGCATTCCCTCCGGCACACGTCAGGAGATGTGCTATGCCATCCATGCCGAGCAGAACGCCATCATTCAGGCGGCCAAGCTGGGCGTATCTATAGACGGCGCGACGCTCTACTGCACGCATCAGCCCTGCGGCGTGTGCGCCAAGATGATCGTCAATTCGGGCATTGTGCGCGTGGTCTATCGCGAGGGCTATCCGGACGATTTCGCCCGCGAGATCCTCAAGGAAGGCGGCGTGCTGCTGGAGCGCTACGATAAATAGCGCCTTTCGCCTGCGGGACTTCTCGATTGAGCGCCGCTGAATCTTTTTCATTCTCGAAAACGATGATGGGAAGAACGGGGCGTCAGGCGCCCGCTGGGACGCCTTTATGTTGAAGTCGGGCCGCTTAATCGACGCGCAAATTTTGCGCGGGTCTGCGCCGCTTCCTTGTGAAAGATACTCTGAGCCTGAACGGCGAAGGGGCTTGAGCGCAGACTTTTTTCCTTGCGTCGCAAACTCTGAAGGTTGGGAAACGCGTTTCTCGCCGCCATGCGCTTTTCAAAGAGCGCCTGCTTAAAATCTCGCAGGAGCGCCTGATCGCGTGAGGGCGCTCGCTAAAATCATGAAACGTCGAGGTCTGCCATGTCAAAGATAACGAAAAAACAGGGAATCATCGCGCTTTGCGTTCTTCTGGCGCTGATCATTGCGGGCGCGGGCGTTTTTGCGCTCGTCCGCGGCCGTACCGCCGCGCCGGAGGAGGGGGAGCTGATCGTCAACGGCGGCTTTGAAAGCGCGTCCGGGGAGCTGCCGGACGACTGGACGGTCGGCCGCTGGTACTGGGACGAGGGCGTGAGCTATCTTACGCTGTCTGATACGGCGTATTCGGGCGAAAGGTCGGTCTGCGTGGAGAACGTCGAGGAAAACGACGCGCGCTTCGAGCAGACGATTTCCGTTCAGCCGAACGCGTGGTATCTGATCTCCTGCATGGCGCGCGTCGAGGGCGGGCAGGAGGGCGGCGTGGGCGCGAGCGTTTCCGTCAAGGATACGTTCGTCTATTCCGAGCCGGTCTACGACACGAACGGCGAATGGGTCAGACTGACGCTGTACGGAAAGACCGCCGCCGACCAGAAGAGCATCACCGTGATGTGCCGCGTGGGCGGCTATGGTTCGCTCGAGACGGGCAGGGCGTGGTTTGACGACGTGTCGGTCACGCGCGTGGACGGCGTGCCGGACGGCGAGACGGGGCACAGCCTTGAGGCACAGATGGGCGGCTCCCCGTCCGGCGATGCCTCCGATGAGGAAACGGCGCATCGCTCGTCCTTTGCGGCGCTGATGCTGCTCTCCGTGCTGTTTGCGGCCGCGTGCGCGCTGAGCTACGCGCTCTGCCGCCGCCGTGGAGACGATCCCAAGGCCGCGCGCGTCGTGCTGGGGACGGCGCTGGCGACCGGACTGATCGTGCGCGTCGTGCTGGCGGTGAGCGTGCGCGGCTTCGGCGTGGACATGAACTGCTTTGAGGGCTGGGCGGAGCGGATATTCCGCAACGGCTTCCATTTCTATGACGACTGGTGCGACTATCCGCCCGGATATATTCTGCTGCTCTGGCCGATCGGCGCGCTGCGTGTGCTGCTGAACATCGGCTACGATACGCCGGCGCATTGGCTGCTGATCAAGGCAATTCCGATCGTCTGCGATGCGCTGATCGCGCTGCTGCTGGCCGATATGTCCCGCAAAAAGCTGGGGCGGCTGGGCGCTTCGTGGCTGGGCGCGGCCTATTTTATCAATCCCGCCGTGATCTTCAACGCCGCCGTGTGGGGACAGGTGGACTGCGTGCTGTCGCTGCTGCTGCTTCTGGCCATGTCCTATGCGGTGTCGCGCCGCTGGAAGAGCGCGCTGTCGGTGTTCGCCTGCGCCATACTGATCAAGCCGCAGGCGCTGATGTTCGCGCCCATAGGCCTTCTGGTGCTGATCTGCGAAATCGTCGCCGCGCGCGAAAAGCGCGCCGAAGCGCTCCGGCAGATCGGCGCGGGCGTAGGGCTGATGATCGGCATCGTCGTCGCCGCGGCGCTGCCGTTTTCGCTGGCGCAGGGGCGCGATCCGTTCTCCTGGCTGTGGAGCCTGTACGCGGGAACGCTGGGCGAATACAACTATATCACCGTCAACGCCTGTAATTTTTATGTGCTGCTGGGCATGAACTGGCGCGCGCTGGGCGATGCGGGCGCGTGGACGTATATCGCGTGGGCGGCCTATGCCGCGGCGTTTGGCCTGGCCGTGTGGTTCTATGTCAAATCGGGCGACCGCAGCACGGTGTTTTTGCTCTGCGCGATGGTGCTTTCGGTGATCTTCGCCTTTGGCGCGAAGATGCACGAGCGCTATCTCTATCCGGCGATCGCGCTGCTGCTGGCGGCCTACGCGGTAGATCGCGACGCGCGTATTCTCGGCACGGCGATTATGCTGTCGGCTTCCGTATTCCTGAACGGCGCGCTGGTGCTCGAGGATCAGTGGCTGATGAACAGCCGCGTGCCCAGCGTGATCGTGGCCGTGCTGAACACCGCCGCCGCGCCCATGCTCGTCTGGACGGGCTGGGATATTTGTCTGCGCCGCCGCTATCTCAACGCCGATAAGCTGCTCGAGCGCGAAAAGCAGGTTGCCGAGAGCGCGCGTATCTCCGGCGCAAAAACGCCGATTCTGCGCGCGGGCCATTACAAGCTGAATTTGAAGCGCGCCGACTATCTCATCATGGCGGCCGTGACGCTGGTCTATTCCGTGCTGGCGTTCACCAATCTGGGCAGCATGAAGGCGCCCCAGAGCAGCTGGACGAGCAGCCTGGCGGGGGAGAGCGTGACGTTCGAGCTTGAGGACGTCTCGGCGTTCCATATGACCTATTACGGCGGCGTCTGCTCATCATCGTTCACCGTGTCCTTCTCGGAGGACGGTGAAACCTGGGTTGAGGACGGGCTGGCCAAGTATGATCAGGGACAGATTTTCCGCTGGCTGTGGTATTCCGCGCAGGAACGCAGCGACGACGGCAAGTTCACCGCGCTCGAGAGCGGCTATCCGCTCAAGACGGCGCGCTATATCCGCATCACCGCCGAAAAGGCCGGGCTGGTGCTGCACGAGGTGGCGTTCCTTGATGAAAACGGCGCTGTGCTGCCGATTGCCAGCGTTTCGAGCGAGGGCGCGGACGCGGAGCGCGGGCAGGACGCGCGGTTGCTGATCGACGAGCAGGATACCGTGCCCGCGCATCCGAGCTACTACAACAGCTCCTATTTCGACGAAATCTATCACGCGCGTACGGGCTATGAGTTTGCGCACAACATGAACCCCTACGAGACGACGCACCCGCCGCTGGGCAAGGTGCTGATCATGCTGGGCATCGAAATGTTCGGCATGACGCCGTTCGGCTGGCGCTTTATGGGGGCGCTCTTCGGCGTGCTGATGCTGCCGGTCATGTATCTGCTCGTCAAGCAGCTGTTCAAAAAGACGCGCTATGCCACAGTCGGCATGCTGCTGCTCGCGCTTGATGCGATGCACTTTACGCAGACGCGCATCGCGACGATCGATACCTACGGCGTGTTCTTCATACTGCTCATGTATCTGTTCATGTTCAGATACTGCCAGATGAACTTCTATACCGACGATTTCAGAAGAACGCTGATCCCGCTGGGGCTGTGCGGTCTGTTCATGGGGCTGGGCATTGCCAGCAAGTGGATCTGCATCTACGCGGGCGCGGGGCTGGCGGTGCTGTTCTTCGCGACGCTCATTCGCCGCTATATCGAGCACGTCCGCGCGCTCAAGGAGGGCGATCAGGGCGAGGAATACGACCGCGCGCGCGAAAAATTCTGGCAGTACGCGATCATGACCTGCCTGTTCTGCGTGGTCATGTTCATCGCCGTGCCGATCGCGATCTACTATTTCTCGTATTACTGGTATATGAAGCCGACCGGCGGGCTGAGCCTTGAGCGCGTGTGGCGCGCGCAGGTGCATATGTTCAACTACCACAAGGGGCTGACCAACGATACGCACTATTTCCGCTCGCCGTGGTACGAATGGCCGCAGATCGTCAAGCCGATGTGGTACTATTCGGGCACGGAGTTCATGCCGGAGGGCTGGATTTCCTCGATTTCCTGCATGGGCAATCCGGCCGTGTGGTGGACGGGGCTGGCCGCGCTGATCTTCATGATCGGCCAGAGCGCCGCGCATCTGTGCAAAATCGCCGCGCAGAAATCGCGCGGAGAGGCGGCGGAGCGGATCAGCCGCACGCGCGCGTTCATCCTTACTGGCTTTGCGGCGCAGTATCTGCCGTGGGTGCTCGTGCCCCGCTCGACGTTCATCTATCACTATTTCGCCAGCGTGCCGTTCATCATACTGGCCACGGTGGCGGCGATTAAGACGCTTGAGGGGCGCTCGAGGAAGGCCGCGCGCGTCGCGGCGATCGTGCTGCTCGTCTGCGCGCTGGTTCTGTTTATCGCGTTTTATCCGCTGGAATCCGGCCTGCCGACGCTGCGCGCCTATGCGAAGTATCTGCGCTGGTTCAACTGGTATAACTATTGATCGACTCATACAGGCGCTGAAATAACGGAGGGATCGTATGCTTGCGGTTGTGCTCAGCTATGGTTTGAACGGGATCGACGGCTATCCCGTGCGCGTGGAGGTCAATCTCTCGGGCGGGCTTACTCAGTTCGAGCTGGTCGGCCTGCCCGACGCGGCGGTGAAGGAATCGCGCGAGCGCGTGCGCACGGCGCTCAAGAACAGCGGCTTTGCCTATCCGGACGGGCGGGTGACCATCAATCTCGCGCCGGCCGATCAAAAGAAGGAAGGCCCGGCCTACGATCTGCCGCTGGCCGTCGGCATATTGGCGGCGGGCGGCCGGCTGAATCCCGACGCGCTGAAAAGCACGGCCATGCTGGGCGAATTGTCGCTGGATGGCTCGGTGCAGTCGGTGCGCGGCGTGCTGCCCATGGTCATCAGCGCGCTGGAGGGCGGCCGCGTGGACAGCATCCTCATACCGGCCGCGAACGCCGGCGAGGTGCGCTGCATATCGGGGATCAACATCTATCCCGTCTCGTCGCTGAAGGAGGCCTTCGAGCACCTCACGGGCGAAAGGCCGATAGAGCGGCTCGAGACGGCGGCCTATGAAAAGCTGCTGGGCGAGCGCACGCCCACGGTCGATTTCAGCTTTGTCAAGGGGCAGAAGAGCGCCAAGCGCGCGCTGGAGATCGCCGCGGCCGGCGGGCACAACGTCATCATGATCGGCCCGCCCGGTTCGGGCAAGACGCTCATGGCGCGCTGTATGCCCACGATCCTGCCCGACATGACCTTCGAGGAGGCGCTCGAGACGACGCGCATCCACAGCGCCGCGGGGCTGATGGACGGCGGCACGCTGCTGGTCGAGCGGCCGTTCAGGACGCCGCATCACACGGCCTCCTCCGTATCGCTGATCGGTGGCGGCGCGCACGCCAGTCCCGGCGAAATTTCCAAGGCGCACAACGGCGTGCTGTTTCTGGATGAGTTGCCGGAATACCGCCGCGACGTGCTCGAGGCGCTGCGCCAGCCCATGGAGGACGGCTTTGTGACCATCACGCGGGTGAGCGCACAGTCAACCTATCCTTCGAGCTTCATGCTGATCTGCTCGATGAACCCCTGCCCGTGCGGCAATTACGGCTCGCGCACACAGGCCTGCCGCTGCTCTCAGGCGGAGATCCGGCGCTATCTGAACCGCGTCTCTGGCCCGCTGCTCGACCGCATCGATCTGCACATCGAGATCGAGAGCGTGCCGCCCGAGCGCATTTCGGACGATACGCTGGAGGAAAGCTCGGCGGCGGTACGCGCCCGCGTGGAAAAGGCGCGCGCCGTTCAGAGGGAGCGCTACAGGGGGCGCGGCATTTCCTGCAACGCCCGGCTGGACGCGCGCAGCATTACCGAGTTCTGCCGCATGAAGCCGGACGCGCAGAAGATGCTCATGAAGGCCTGCGAGACGATGAAGCTGAGCAACCGCGCCTTTACGCGCATCCTGAAGGTGGCGCGCACCATCGCGGACATGGGCGAGAGCGAAGTGATTCAGATCAATCATGTGGCGGAAGCCGTTCAGTACAGGATGCTGGACAACAAATACTGGGGCTGAGGGCGGATGAGTATGGTATATTCAGACAAACAGAGATACTGGATCTGGCTCTCCAGCGCGCTGTGTCCGGATTGCAAGTCGTTTTACAGGCTACTGGACGAGTACGGCGAGGCGGAATATGTCTGGCATCAGCTGATTCTGGCCAGGCGACTGCTGCGCCCGGCGACGTTTTCGCGGCTCCAGAAGGCCCGCACCGGCGAATATATGGACAAGTTGATGGAGCGGCTGGAAACGCGCAATATCGTCGCCGTGACGCAGCTGGATGAGGACTATCCGGACCGGCTGCGCGCCATTGAGGAAGCACCGCCCACGATCTATCTGCGCGGCGATCGCGCTGCTCTCAATCCCGAGAAGGCGTTCGCCATCGTCGGCTCGCGCAAGGCGACAGTGGACGGCGCGCGATTTGTACAGACTGTCGCGAATGATCTGGCCAGGGCCGGCGTCAGCATCGTCTCCGGGCTGGCGGCGGGCATCGATACGCACGCGCACATGGGCTGCCTCGAGGGCGGCGCGCCGACGCTGGCCGTGCTGGGCAGCGGGCCGGACATCGTCTATCCGCCGGAGAACAGAGAGCTGGCCGCGCGCATCGTCGATGAGGGCGGCGCGCTGCTGGCCGAATATCCGCCGGGCTATCCGCCGGCCGATCACACCTTTCCGCGGCGCAACCGCATCATATCCGGCCTGTCGGACGGGGTGCTGATGGGCGAGGGCACGCTGCGTTCGGGCGCGATGATCACCATGCGCTATGCCCGCGACCAGCGCCGACCGCGCTTCGCCGTGCCCGGCTCGGTGTACGCCGCCTCCTATGAGGGCACGAACCATCTGCTGCTCGAGGGCGCGCAGATCTGTCTGGGCGCGCGGCAGATCACCGACTATTACGGCTGGCGCGCGGCCCCGTTCGAAAAGGCGGCGGGCGATATGCCGGAGCTGGACGGGCCGTCGCTCAAGCTCGTTGAAATGTTAAAATATGAAGAAAAATCCTTCGATGAGCTGGCAAATGCCATGAAAATGGACGTTTCAAGCCTAAATTCACTCTTGACAATCCTTGAAATGCAGGGAATAATAAGACAGGCGGCCGGTAAAATGTATCGCGCAATCGTCTGAGGGCCGCGCAGAGCGAAACCGAACGCCATAACGGAGGGGTAGTTTAATTCATGACGACGCACAAGCTCGTAATCGTCGAGTCGCCGGCGAAGGCGCATACCATCGGCAAATTCCTGGGGCGGGGCTACAAGGTGGAGGCCTCGAACGGACACGTTCGCGATCTGCCCAAGTCGCAGATCGGCGTTGACATAGACAACGGCTTCGAGCCGAAGTATATCACCATCCGCGGGCGCGGCGAGATTCTGGACAGAATCCGCCGCGAGGCCAGGAACGCCACCAAGATCTATCTCGCAACCGACCCGGACCGCGAGGGAGAGGCCATATCCTGGCATCTGGCGAACGTGCTGAACATCAAGGCCGAGGAGGCCTGCCGCGTAGAATTTTTTGAAATCACCAACAAGGCGGTCAAGACGGCCATCAAGTCGAGCCGTCCGATCGATATGGATCTGGTCAACGCGCAGCAGGCGCGCCGCGTGCTCGACCGTCTGGTGGGCTATAAGATCAGCCCGCTGCTCTGGTCGAAGGTGCATAAGGGCCTGAGCGCCGGCCGCGTTCAGAGCGTGGCCACGGCCATGATCTGCGACCGCGAGCGGGAAATCGACGAGTTCGTGCCGGAGGAATACTGGGTGATCGGCGGCACGTTCAAGGCGGACGACGGCTCGCTGTTCAACACGCGCTTCGTCTCCTGCGACGGCGAGAGCGAGCTGCACAACAAGGATGAAGCTGACGCGGTGGTCGCGCGCATGAAAAAGGCCGCCTTCACCATCGGCGCGGTGCGTCTGGGCGAGCGGCGCAAATATCCCGCCGCGCCGTTCACCACGTCGAACCTCCAGCAGGAGGCCTCGCGCAAGCTGGGCTTCACGACGCTCAAGACCATGCAGATCGCCCAGCAGCTTTACGAGGGCGTAGACATCGAGGGCGAGGGCACGCAGGGCCTTGTCTCCTATATCAGAACCGACAGCACGCGCGTGTCCGAGGAGGCCATCGCCGCGGCGCGCGGCATGATCGCCGAGACGTATGGCGAGGACTATGTGCCCGAGGAGCCGAACCACTATAAGAGCCGCCGCAGCGCGCAGGACGCGCATGAGGCCATCCGTCCCACCGACGTGCTGCGCAGGCCCGATTCCATCAAGGGTTCGCTTTCGCGCGATCAGTACAAGCTCTACAAGCTGATCTACGCGCGCTTTGTCGCCAGCCAGATGACGCCCGCCGTGTACGACACGCTGTCCGCCGACATCACCGGCGACGGCATACTCATGCGCGCCAACGGCTCGCGGATGCGCTTTGCGGGCTTTACGACGGTCTATGAGGAGGGCGTGGACGACGCGCAGGCCGAGGAAAACGACGGTATGCCCGTGCTGACCGAGGGCGCGCCCACCAGCCTCACCGATGTGCAGGCCGACCAGAAATTCACCATGCCGCCGCCCCGCTATACCGAGGCATCACTCATCCGCGCGCTGGAGGACAAGGGCATCGGCCGCCCGTCCACCTATGCGCCCACGATCACCACGATCATGGCGCGCGGCTACATTTCCCGGGAAAAGAAGCGCCTCATGCCCACCGAGCTGGGGCTGGTCATCACCGAGATGATGAAAAAGCACTTCCCGGATATCATCAACATCCAGTTCACCGCCGATATGGAGGAAAAGCTGGACGAGGTTGAAGAGGGCAAGCTGGACTGGCACGAGGTCATCAGCGAGTTCTACGGCCCGTTTAAGGAGTCTCTCGACAAGGCCGAGGCCACCATCGAAAAGGTCGAGGTGGTCGATGAGGTGTCCGATATTCCGTGCGACAAGTGCGGTGCGATGATGGTCTACAAGACCGGCCGCTTCGGCCGCTTCCTGGCCTGCCCGAATTTCCCGGCCTGCCACAACACCATGCCCATCCTCAAGTACATCGACGCGACCTGCCCCGAGTGCGGCGGCCGCATGATCGAGCGCATGAGCAAGAAGGGGCGCAAGTTCTATGGCTGCGAGCATTATCCCGAGTGCGAATTTGTCAGCTGGGAGCAGCCGGTGGACGACAAGTGTCCCGTCTGCGGCGGGCGCATGGTCTTAAAGCGCGGCCGCAAGGGCGAGGTCTGGCACGTCTGCGTGAACGAGCAGTGCCGCCACCGTGTTGAGGTGGAGAGCGGCGGAGGAAACGACGAGAGTGATGAATGATAAACGTGTAACCGTCGTGGGGGCGGGGCTGGCCGGCAGCGAGGCGGCCTGGCAGCTCCTGCGGCGCGGTATTCCGGTCCGGCTGATCGAAATGCGCCCTGAAAAGACCACGCCCGCTCATGTGACGGGCGGCTTTGCCGAGCTGGTGTGCTCCAATTCGCTCAAGGCCGAGCATCTGACCAACGCCTCGGGGCTGCTCAAGGCCGAGATGAAGCTCTTTGATTCGCTGATCCTGCGCGCGGCTGAGGAAGCGCGCGTTCCGGCCGGCGGCGCGCTGGCGGTCGATCGCGAGCGGTTTTCGCAGATCGTGACCGAAACGCTCAGTGGCCATCCGCTCTGCGAGGTGGTTCACGAGGCCGTGACCGAGATCCCGGATGCGCCCTGTATCGTCGCCACAGGCCCGCTGACCGACGGCGCGCTGGCGGGCGCGATCGAGAAGCTGCCCGGCATGAAGAGCCTGCACTTTTTCGACGCGGAGGCGCCCATCGTGACGGCGGAATCGATCGACATGACCCGCGCGTTCAAGGCCTCGCGCTATGGCCGCGGCGAGGGCGACGATTACATCAACTGCCCGATGACCGAGCAGGAATACTACGCCTTTTACGACGCGCTTGTCTCGGCAGAGACGGCGGAGGTTCACGATTTCGAGAAAAAGCTGGTGTTCGAGGGCTGTCTGGCCGTCGAAATTCTGGCCGGACGCGGCCGCATGACGCTGGCCTTCGGGCCGCTCAAGCCGGTCGGGCTGGTCGATCCGCACACGGGAAAGCAGCCGTTTGCCGTGGTGCAGCTGCGTCAGGACAACGCAGCTGGCACGCTGTACAACATCGTGGGCTTTCAGACGCGCCTTAAATGGGGCGAGCAGAAGCGTGTGTTCGGCCTGATCCCCGGCCTTGAACACGCCGAATACGCGCGCTATGGCGTGATGCACCGAAACACCTATCTGGACAGCCCGCGCGTGCTGGGCAAAAACTACGCGCTTGCGGCTGATCCCCTGATCCGCTTCGCCGGACAGATGACCGGCGTGGAGGGCTATGTCGAATCGGCGGCCAGCGGCATGACGGCGGCGATTGGTCTGGCCATGCGCCTTGAGGGGCGCGAGGAAATCGAGCTGCCGACGACAACCGTCATGGGCGCGCTCGTGCGGCACACGATCACAGAGACAGCCGACTTCCAGCCGATGAACGCCAACTTCGGCATACTCGATCCGCTTGAAGAGCGCGTGCGCGGCAAGAAATTCCGCTATGAGCGCATGAGCGAGCGCGCCGTGGACGCAATGAAGGCCGCGATTGCGCGCTATAATCCCTGAAGAGACGATTATACGGGCGGGGAGGTTTTATTCGAACGGGCGAAAGCGCCCCAATGAGCGGCTTTCGCAGAAAGGCAACATATCATGAGCATACGAGGAACAACGATTTGCGCCGTTCGCCGCAATGGACAGATTGCCGTGGCGGGCGACGGTCAGGTGACGATGGGAGAGAGTGTCGTCATGAAAAACGGCGCGGTGAAGGTGCGCCGCATATTCAACGGCCAGGTGATCACCGGCTTTGCGGGCACGGTGGCCGACGCGTTCGCGCTGTGCGAGCGGCTGGAGGCCAAGCTCACGCAGTTTGCGGGCAATCTTCAGCGCGCGGCGGTCGAGCTGGCCATGGAATGGCGGCAGGACAAGGCCATGCGCAAGCTGGAGGCCATGCTGATCTGCGCCGATGAGGA
This sequence comes from Clostridiales bacterium, assembly GCA_004552515.1. Classification (GTDB taxonomy): domain Bacteria; phylum Bacillota; class Clostridia; order Christensenellales; family Aristaeellaceae; genus Firm-10. The sequence continues at coordinate 564 of SFOF01000050.1, read as the reverse complement.
GAATCTCATGCTGATTTCGGGCACGGGCGAGGTGATCGAGCCGGACGACGACGTGCTGGCCATCGGCTCGGGCGGCAATTACGCCCTGGCCGCGGCGCGCGCGCTGCTGGAAAATACCTCTCTGACCGCTGCCGAAATTGCCGAAAAGGCGCTGCACATCGCCGCGTCGATCTGCGTCTATACCAACGACCACATCCGTGTGGAGGTGATCGACGCATGAATCAGCTGACGCCCCGTGAAATCGTGCGCGAGCTTGACCGCTATATCGTCGGTCAGGAAGACGCCAAGCGCGCAGTCGCCGTGGCGCTGCGCAACCGCTACCGCCGCGCGCAGCTCCCCCGCGAGATGCAGGAAGAGGTCACGCCGAAAAACATCCTGATGGTCGGCCCCACCGGCGTGGGCAAGACCGAGATTGCGCGCCGTCTGGCCAAGCTGGTGGACGCGCCGTTCGTCAAGGTCGAGGCGACCAAGTTCACCGAGGTGGGCTATGTCGGCCGCGATGTGGAGACGATCATTCGCGATCTGGTCGAAACGTCCATCCGCCTGACCAAGGAGATTCATCAA
>SFOF01000350.1 GCA_004552515.1 Clostridiales bacterium | reverse complement strand
ATGGACGTGGTTCACTTCAAGGAGATGAACGGCTCCAAAGAAAACAAGGGCGTCATCGCGCCTATCGGCAAGGGCAATATGAACTGGGCGGCCATCATGGACAAGTGCGACGAGATCGGCGTGAAGTACGCCATGATCGAGCAGGATAACGCCGTTTCTCAGGGCTCTCTCGACTGTATGCTCTACAGCCTGAACACGCTCAAAAAGCTGGGCGGCCGCTTCTGATAAAGCGCGAAACAAAGGAGGAAAAAGACCATGACCAAGCTCCAATTCGGCCTTCAGATTTATTCCGTGCGCGATCACTGCCAGAACAAAGAGGATATGCTCGCCTGCCTGAAGGGGCTTAAGGCGATGGGCTATAACGTCTGCCAGATGGCCGGCCAGAGCCGCGACATCACCCCCGCCGAGCTGCGCGCCCTGCTGGATGAATCCGGCATGGAGTGCCCGGCCATTCACACCTCCTATGAGCGGATGCGCGATGATTTCGACGCGTTCGTCAAGGACATGAAGACCATCGGCTGCCGCTATCTGGGCATCGGTATGCCCGGCGAATACAAAACGCCCGAGGGCATCGTGCGCTTTGCGAAGGAGGCCAGCGCCATCGGCGCGAAGCTCGCCAAAGAGGGCATGAAGCTCATGTATCACAACCATGCCTATGAGTTCGAGCGCCTGGAGGAAACCGGCAAGACCATCCTGGAAATGCTGGCCGAGAACAGCGACGAAAACCTCTATTTCGAGTTGGATCTGTTCTGGGTGCAGCGCGGCGGCGCGAACCCCATCGATATGCTGCGCAAAATGAAGGGCCGCATGGTGACCTCTCACATCAAGGACATGAACGGCAGCGCGGACAACGCCAACGTCATTGCGCCCATCGGCAAGGGCAATCTGAACTTCGCCGCGATCATCCCCGCCTGTGACGAGTGCGGCGTGGAGTATGTGTTCATCGAGCAGGACAACGCGCCCGAGAGCGATTCCATGGCCTGCGTCGAATACAGTCTGAACACGCTCAAGAAGATGGGCGGTCGCTTCTAAAAAAATGTTTCAGGGCGTCTCCGAGTTGGGGACGCCCGATTCGCATTGAGGAGGAAGGACATGGAGCTTAAAAATGTGGAACGCTTTGCGGCGGATATGCGCAGAGCCGTTGAGGAAGAGAAGATCCCCGGCGCGGTGCTGCTGGCGGGCTGCCGCGGCGAGGTTATGCTGCACGAGACTTACGGCTGGGCACAGATCATCCCCGAGCGCGACAAAATGCGTCCGGACACCCGCTTTGACATCGCCTCGCTGACCAAGCTGACCGGCACCTGGCCGGCGATCATGCTGCTGCTGCAATCCGGCAGGCTGACGCTGGACACGAAGCTGCCCGATATGCTGCACAGGCCGATGCACCCGGCGCTGCGCGAGGTGACGCTGTGGAATCTGCTCACGCACACGGCGGGCTTTATCCCCGATATGTGGCCGGATATTTTCGGCGAGACGCGGCGGGAGCGCATCGACGGCCTGCTCTCGCTTCAGCCCGTTAAACCGCGGAACGGCCAGGTGCTCTACAGCGATCTGTCGTTCATATTCCTGGGCGAAATCATCGCCGAGGCGTACGGCAAGCCTCAGGATCAGGTCGCGCGCGAAATCTTCGATCAGCTGGGGATGCCCTCGACCGGCTATCTGCCCCCGCAGGACGCGCATTTCGCCGCTACCGAGATTCGCCCCGGCACCGACAGGCCCCGCCGCGGCCGCGTCCATGACGAAACCTGCGAGATGCTGGGCGGCGTGGCCGGACACGCCGGCGTGTTCTCCACGGCGGAGGATCTGGGCCGATTCTGCGCCGCGATCATCCCCGATTCCTGCCATCCGATGTTCGATCCCGAATGGCTGAGGAAGGCCTATACCAATCAGACCGCGTTCCTGGGCGAGGATCGCTGCCTGGCGTGGATCGCCTATCATCAGCGGCCGGAGGGCAATATCATCGGCCATACCGGCTTTACCGGCACCAGCCTGTGGATCGACACCGTATCGGGCGATTACGTCGTGCTGCTGACCAACCGCGTGCATCCCACGCGCGCGAATGAGTATCTCTGGCCACTGCGCCGCGAGGGCTTCAAGACGGTGTTCGGCGTGGAGATCGGGACCTGACGCGCTCAAAACCCGAACGTTAATTTGCGGTTAGCGGTAAAAAAGTTCGCCAAAAGGGCTTGACAAGGCGCCTTTTGCGCGCTATAATGCGTATAACCTCAAGGAAAGGGGAAAGGGTCATGAAGAAGTCCATGTTCATCCAGATGAATAGCCAGATGTGCATGTGCCGCGTGTCCGTTTCCCACATTCCGGGATGACACCGTTTTTTGACGAACCGGTCAAATGTCATTCAGGCGGGAAGCGGATGTGCTTTCCGCCTGTTTTTTGTCGAAAAGCGGCGGGCGATGAATTAGCGCAAAAATAACCGCGCTGTTCGTATGTATAACATACCAGCATGG
>SFOF01000349.1 GCA_004552515.1 Clostridiales bacterium | reverse complement strand
AAAAAGAAGTGTTACATATCGCACGGCGCGGCGGATTTTGCGCACATCCCAAATTTCAAATCTATAATTTGTGTGTTTTACCACCTTGACAAAAGCCGCATCGGTGATTATAATAAATGCCAACAAGTTCACAAGCAACAAAACCTGTGACGAAGAGAAGTAACCGGCGCGGCAATCCCTCAGAGAGTTCCGGATGGTGGAATCGGAACGGAAAGCGGCTGGCGAATGGACTTCGGAGGGCGGATTGAACGGATTGTTCCACGCGGCCAGAGCCTTTCATCGGCGCGAGTCCATGAAGGCAAAGGGCGCAGAGGCTTCCCAGTAAAGACCGACGGGATTCCCACCCGTTATCCATCGGGGCGCGTATGATGGTGCGCGTAAGCGAGCGGACGTTTTTCAAAGGAACGTCAAATTGGGTGGTATCGCAGAAGCAACGGCTTTTGTCCCATATATTGGGATAAAGGTCTTTTTTATTTCCGATCGGCTCCGGCACGGCCGATCCGGATCATCTGCCACTCAAATCTATGTTTTTTAGGAGGATGACCCCATGAAAACCCGCAAGATGCTCAAGACCCTGCTGACCGTGATCCTGGCCTGTGCCATGTTCCTCTGCCCCATGCTGGCCGCGCAGGCCGACGAAGCCCCCGCCTACAAGGTTGCCATCATCAAGCAGCTCGACCACGCCTCTCTCGATGAGATCGCCAAGGCCGTCGCCGCCCGGCTGGACGAAATCGCCGCCGAGAAGGGCGTGACCATCACCTATGAAATCACCTCCGGCCAGGGCGACCAGTCGGTGCTCAAGCAGCTCGCCGATCAGGCCATCGCCGACGGCGTGAACGCCATCATCCCGATCGCCACCACCGCCGCGCAGGTCGCCGCGCTGTCCGCCGAGGATACGCAGACGCCGGTCGTCTACGCCGCCATTTCCGATCCCGCCGCCGCCAAGCTGACCGGCATCGACTATGTGACCGGCACCAGCGACGCGCTGAACACCGCCTTCATCCTCGATATGATGCTGGCTCAGAACCCCGATGTGAAGAAGGTCGGCCTGCTCTACTCCCTCTCCGAGCCGAACTCCGCCACCCCCATCGCCGATGCGAAGGCCTATCTGGACGACAAGGGCATTGAGTACGTCGAGCAGACCGCCAACACCAACGACGAGGTGGTCGCCGCGGCCGCCGCGCTGACCGCCGCCAAGGTCGATGCGATCTTCACCCCCACCGACAACGTGATCATGGCCGCCGAACTGGCCATCTATGAGGATCTCGCCGCGGCCGGCATCCCCCACTACACCGGCGCCGATTCCTTCGTGCGCAACGGCGCCTTCGCCACCTGCGGCGTGAACTACACCGATCTTGGCAAGCGCACCGCCGATCTGGCCTATGAGGCGATCACCGAGGGCATGGACGGCATGGACGACTCCTACCTGATGGACGGCGGCATCATCACCGTCAACACCGAGACCGCCGCCGCGATGAACGCCGACTATTCGATGTTCGCCGATATGGGCGAGATCGTCGAAGTGACCACCACCAAGGACTGATCTCTTCCCGTTGGACGGCCCGCTGAATGAATCCGCTTGCCCGATCGAACGCGCTTCGGTCGGGCAAGCGCCCTGCTTTGCCGCGCCGCGGCCCTGAAAGGAGAATCCCCATGCTGCTGATTACGCAGACCGCCCTGGAGCTGGGCTTTATGTACGCCCTTGTGGCCATGGCGCTGTTTCTGAGCTTCCGCATACTGGACGTGGCCGATCTGACCACAGACGGCTGCTTCGTGCTGGGCGCGGCCGTATCGGTCACACTGTGCATGAAGGGCCATCCGTTCCTGGCGCTGCCGGCCGCCATGCTCGCGGGCGCGTGCGCGGGCTTCGTCACCGCGTTCCTCCAGACGCAGCTGGGCGTGCCCTCGATCCTCGCGGGCATCGTCACCAACACCGGCCTTTATACAATCAACTTGATGGCCATGGGCTGGAAGGCCAACGAGAGCCTGCTGGGCGTGGACACGCTGTTCACCATCGTCAAAAAAACCGGCGTTTTCGGCTCATTCTACGAGCTGATTCCCGCCGCGGTCATCACGATCCTCATGGGCGCGCTGCTCTGGCTGTTCATGGGCACGCGGCTGGGCCTGTCCATCCGCGCCACTGGCGACAATCAGGACATGGTGCGCGCTTCCTCACTGAACCCGACGTTCACCGTGTCGGTCGGCCTGTGCGTCTCAAACGCGCTGACGGCGCTCTCCGGCGCAATCGTCGGCCAGTATCAGAAAACCGTGGACATCAACTCGGGCACGGGCATCGTGGTCATCGCGCTGGCCTGCCTGATCATCGGCGAGACGGTGCTGGGGCGGCGCTCCGTCGTCAAGGGCATCATCGCCGCGATCGTCGGCTCGCTGATCTACCGCTTCATCTACGCCGTGGTGTTCTACACAAAGATCGTGCCCGTGGAGTGCTTGAAGCTCCTCACGGCGA
>SFOF01000348.1 GCA_004552515.1 Clostridiales bacterium | reverse complement strand
TAGGCGCGCGCATCGCTCCATTCAGAGAGCTTCCGGCTGGTGAAAGGAAGCGGGCGGCGCGGGCTGAATACATCCCTGAGCCGGACGCTGAACGCAGTTTTTTCTGCCGGTAGGCTGTCCCGGGTGCGCCCGTGATCGCGCGCGTGAGGCCGGATCGGACACTGCGTCCCGCCCGGTGAACGGAAGTGGTACCGCGTCATAGAATGTCGCCTTCTCGAATGTGAGAGGGCGATTTTTTTTATCGCCGTTTCTTCCGCCCCACGCTTTCCCAAACGACATGATTATTTTTGAAGGAGTGTTTTTCCCATGAGCAACGCGATGGACATTCTCCGCGAGCGCGGATTCATCAAGCAGGTCACCTTTGAGGACGATCTGTACAAGGCCTTCGACGAGGGCATGGTGACCTTCTACACCGGCTTCGATCCGACCGCCGATTCCCTGCACATCGGCCATTACATCCCGATCATGGCCATGGCGCATTTGCAGCGCGCCGGCCATCGCCCCATCGCGCTGATGGGCGGCGGCACCGGCATGATCGGCGATCCCTCCGGCAAGAGCGACCTGCGCAAGGTGCTCACCGTCGAGGATATCGACAACAACGTCGCCCACATCAAGGCGCAGATGGCGCGCTTCCTCGACTTTGACGAGAACAAGCCCAACAGCGCGCTGATCGTCAACAACGCCGACTGGCTGCGCGATCTCAACTACATCAGCTTCCTGCGCGACGTGGGCGCGCTGTTCTCCGTCAACCGTATGCTGACCGCCGAGTGCTACAAGCAGCGTCTCGAGCGCGGCCTGACCTTCCTCGAGTTCAACTATATGCTCATGCAGAGCTACGACTTCCTCGAGCTGAATCACCGCTACGGCTGCATCCTGCAAACCGGCGGCGACGATCAGTGGAGCAATATGCTCTCCGGCGCGGATCTGATCCGCCGTAAGGACGGCAAGGACGCCTTTGCCCTCACCTTCCAGCTGCTGCTCACCCACGACGGCCGCAAGATGGGCAAGACCGAGAAGGGCGCGCTGTGGCTCGATCCCAATAAGTGCAGCCCCTACGATTTCTATCAGTACTGGCGCAACGTTGACGACGCGGACGTAAAGAAGTGCCTGGGTCTGCTCACCTTCCTGCCCATGGACGAGGTCAACCGTCTGGGTTCTCTCGAGGGCAGCGCCATCAACGAGGCCAAGCGCGTGCTGGCCTACGAGGTCACCAAGAACGTCCACGGCGAAGAGGAAGCCCTCAAGGCGCAGCAGGCGGCCGAGGCGCTCTTCGGCGGCGGCGCGACGGCCGGCTCCGTGCCCACGACCACGCTGACCGCGGCCGATCTGGCGGAGGAAAGCCGCCTCCTGGCGCTGGTCGCCCGCTGCGGCCTGTGCAAGTCCAACGGCGAGGCTCGCAAGACCATGCAGGCCGGCGGCCTCTACATCGGCGAGGAAAAGATCACCGACGTCGATTTCCGCGTCACGCCCGAAATGCTGGACGGCGAGGGTCTGCTCATCCGCAAGGGCAAGAAGGCCTATCACCTGTTCAAGCTGGCCAAGTAAGCAATGGCCGCCAGCTATAAAACGCTGATGAAGCGCGGCTGCGACGAGTTCATCGTCAACAAATCGCGCTTCATCGGCTATGGCGCGCCCGCCGAAACGGAGGAGGAAGCGCTCGCATTCCTCGCCGAAATCCGAAAAAAGCACGCCGACGCGACGCACAACTGCTATGCCTACATCATCGGCCGCAATATGGGCGTGATGCGCTACAGCGACGACGGCGAGCCGGGCGGCACAGCCGGTATGCCCATCATCGAAGTGATGAAAAATCGCGGCGTGGTCAACGCGTGCGTGGTCGTAACGCGCTATTTCGGCGGCGTGCTGCTGGGCGCGGGCGGGCTTGTGCGCGCCTATACGCAGGGCGCTGTAACGGCCATCGACGCGTGCGGCATCGGCGTGATGCACCCCACGGCGCGCTACATGATGGACGTGTCCTACCCCATGCTCAGCCGCGTAGAATATTTCCTGAAGTCCGCGCCGGTGATCGTCGAGGACAAGGACTTTTCCGACGTCATCACGCTGACGCTGCTGGTCAAATGCGCCGACGAGGACAAGCTGCTCGTCGATCTGACGCAGCTCTCCGAGGGGCGGCTCGAGCCGATGCGCTTTGATGAAACCTACATGGCCTGGCCCGAGGCTTAACCCCTCGCGCCCGGCCTTTTTCGAGTTCATCAACGCCATAAACACCCCGCGGGATGAATACAGCTCCTCTGAGCAGGCCGTGCTGAACGCACCGGATCTGTTTGCGCACAGGAAAACAAGGCTCGAGGGCCAGCGACCGCGTCGTCAAAAAATTCTGAAATCCCATGCAATATAAGGGAGTTCATGATTTTGAATAGGATTCCGACGCAATTGTAATGGCTGGGCGTGTTTTAGGGCAAAACGCTGCCGTCCGGAGCGCTTTTTCAGGACACACTCCGGCCAAACCACAGCCCGT
>SFOF01000347.1 GCA_004552515.1 Clostridiales bacterium | reverse complement strand
CTTCTTCTTCATGCCCTGATAATCGGCCAGCGCGCCCAGCAGGGGCGAGAGCAGCGCCAGAATCAGCACCGCCGCCGCCGTGACCGTCGCCCACAGGCCGGTCGCGTAGACCGTGTCGATCCCGCCCGCCGCGGCCAGCTCCTTGAAATAGATCGGGATCGTGGTCGATACCAGCATGATAAAGGCCGAATTGCCTACGTCATACAGCACCCAGCTCCGCTCGGCGCGCGTCATTTTTCCGCTCATCCGCTTTCCCCCTCCAAATTTTCCAATGGTCTTCTATTATTTTACACCTTTTCTCTTTCGAATCCCAGAGAAATCCGCTATAATGGTCGTAACAGTTTTTGATTTTTCTCCGGCCGCGCCGCCGCGCGGCGGATGATCCCATTTTCCCCCGTTCTGACAGAAAGGAAGGTATCCGAATCATGGCGGATTTCGTATCGCATGATCTGCTGGGCGAGCAGGCGCTCGCTCTGTTCCCGGCCGCGGCTCAGCGCGCCGCCGCGCTGCGTCCCGCAGCCTACCGCTGGGGTCTGCAAGGGCCCGATCCCCTCTTCTTCCACAAGGTCTACGCGGGCAGCCCGCTCCACAAGACGGGCAACCGCCTGCACAGCGAAAAGACCGACGAGCTGTTCACCATCTTTGCCGAGGCCGTCCACCGGCTGACCGGCGCGGCGCACGAGATCGCGGAGGCCTATTTCTACGGCTTCCTGTGCCATTACGCGCTGGACAGCTCGATCCACCCCTATGTGTACTGCCGCCAGTACGAGTGCATTCAGGCGATGCCCAAGGAGAATGCCTCGGCCATCCACTGCCGCATCGAGACCGACATCGACACCGCGCTCTACGCCCATTTCAAGGGCGGTTCGGTCACTGAATTTGATCCCACGCAGGCCTATGCCCTGACCGACGAGGAAACCGCCGTGCTGGCCGTCCTGCTGCACCACATCATCCGCCGCGCCTTCGGGCAGGACGTGCCCACCGCCGAGCTGCGTCCCTGCTTCGCCGAGATGCTGGCCTGCCAGAAGCTCTTCTATTCCGGCTCCCGCCCGCTGTCGGGCACGGCCCGCCGCGCCGAGCTCCTGCTGGGACGCGGCCCGCTGCTTTCCTCCCACCTCAAGGGCGAGGAACCCCAGTGGGACTGCCTGAACGAAGCCCGCAAGCCGTGGTGCAACCTCTGGAAGCCGGAGGAGGAGCGCATCGACACCGTCATCGAGCTGTTCGAGGCGGCCAAGCTGCGCGCGGCCTCGCTGGCTGTCAACTACGCCGCCCAGTTTGATTCGGGCTGGATGCTGAACATTTCCTATTACGAACCGTTCGATTACGGCAACTATAAAGCGCTGCAATGACGCCGCTGACGCCCTACACCGTTGTCCGCACCCGGCGGCGCACCGTCCAGATCACGGTCGAACTGACCGGCGAGGTCATCGTCCGCGCACCCGCCCGGCTTTCCGGCCGGGCGATCGCGGCCTTTGTGGCCGAAAAGGCCGACTGGATCGTCCGTGCGCAGGCGGCACAGCAGGCACGCGCCGCGCACATGCACGTGCTGACCCCGGCCGAGACCGCGGCGCTGCGGCAGGCCGCGCACGAGACCCTGCCCGCGCTGACCGCCCGGTGGGCGCAGCGCATGGGCGTTTCCCCGACCGGCGTGCGGATTACCTCGGCCGCCCGCCGCTGGGGAAGCTGCTCGGCGAAAAACAGCCTGTGCTTCTCGCTGCGCGTCATGCTGCTGCCTGAGCCGCTGCGCGAGTACATCGTCGTGCACGAGCTTTCGCACATCCGCCAGAAAAACCACAGCCCGGCATTTTACGCCGAGGCCGCGCGGTATCTCCCCGATTTCGTGGAGCGAAAGCGGCAATTGCGTGACTGGGAGCGATCGCACCCGCTCGTCTGACGCCATAAAAAATCCCGGCCTGCGCCGGGAGAATCAACAAGGGCTGCGCACCCGCGCAGCCCTTAATATTTATAAATATGAAGTTGTGCTTGCCCAGAACCAATTGCGCCTCGTAGGGGCTTGTCTGCCCAGAATAGGATCTTTTCCATCGGCGCGTAGTCTGCCGGAGCCACACTCATCAGTGTGCTTACGGCCATGGTCTATTTCCTCATTACGCCCATCAATGAGGCACAAAGCGAGCTCCTTGCCCGCACTGCTCCCACCATCTACGACGTTCTCATCGCCACTTTTGGCGGAGCAGCAGGCATCAAGGCACTGTGCACGCGGGGTAAGGGCAACGTCATTCCGGGCGTCGCCATCGCCACTGCGCTCATGCCGCCGCTCTGTACGGCAGGTTACGGACTGGCCACAGGCAACCTGTTCTATTTCCTTGGAGCGTTCTACCTGTTCTTCATCAACACCGTCTTCATCACCATTTCCACCTTCGTCGGTGTCCGCCTGATGCATTTCCCCCGCCGTTCCTTCATGGCTTCTGCCCAGCAAAGGCGTGCGGAGCGGATTATCGGCAGCATTGTGGTACTCACCATGATACCTG
>SFOF01000346.1 GCA_004552515.1 Clostridiales bacterium | reverse complement strand
AGCCTGGATCTTCTGAGTGAGCACATGGAGCCGGACGCGGAGCGCCTGCTCTACATCCACACGCACAAGACGGCGGACCTGCTGACCGCGCCGCTGCTGGCGGCCGCCTACATCGCGGGCGCGAGCGAGGAGCAGATCGACGCGCTGCGCCGCTTTGGCTTCTGCGTGGGCATTGCGTTCCAGATCGACGACGATCTGCTGGATGTGGAGGGCGACGCCGCGCTGCTGGGCAAGCAGACCGGCATGGACGCGCAGCGGGGCAAGATGACCTGGCCGGCGCTGGTGGGCGTGGCGGCCGCGAAGGAACGCTCCGCGCGCCTGTGGGACGAGGCGGAGGAAGCGCTCGGCATCTTCGGCGAGCGCGCGGCATTCATGCACGGCTTTGCCGCCCAGATGCGCACGCGCAAGAGCTGACGGTCAGGGGAACACGGGGAAACGTGCGGATATCAGGAAATAACGGGAGGAACATGCTGTGGGCGTAATCCTTGAAATCCTGGGCAACCGGGTGATCCAGGCGGCGGCGCTGGCCTGGGCCGTTGCGCAGGCGCTGAAAGTGATGCTGACGCTGGCGATCAGCAGGCGGTTTGACAAATCGCGCGTGCTCGGCTCCGGCGGCATGCCCAGCTCGCATTCGGCGATGGCATGCGCCATGCTGATGACGATCGGATTCAGAGAGGGCTTTTCGTCCTCCATCTTTGCGCTGGCGTTCTGCTTTTCCGGCGTTGTGATGTACGACGCGGCGGGCGTGCGCCGCTCCACGGGCAAAAACGCCGCGGTGATCAATCAGCTGATGGATATGCTCTCGGGCAACGGATACACGTTTGACGAGAAACGCCTCAAGGAGCTGGTGGGCCATACGCCCATTCAGGTGCTGGCCGGGATCCTTCTCGGCATCATAAACGCGGTGCTGCTGCACCTCTTTATCTTTCCGTAAATACCCCGCGCAGAAATGCGATGCGGCACGCCGTCACGGGCTTGAGAAATTCGCTGTTTACGGCGATATCATAGCCGTGCATGGCGTTTTTTATCGGGTGATACTCACACGGCACGCCCTCATCCGCCAGCCGCGCGGCGTACTGCGCGCCCTCGTCGCGCAGGCAGTCAAACTCCGCCGTTTCAATATACGCCGCCGGAAGCCCCCGCAGCGACGTGCTCTCCGCCGGGGAGAGCCATTCCCGCGGCGCGGCGGACACATTGGGCGCATACATGGCGTAGTATTTTTCCATGTCGCGGCTGTTGCACATGGGCGTATCCGTGAACTGCCGGCAGCTTTCGGTGTTCATACGCGCGTCGAGCACGGGGTAGAGCAGCATCTGCGCGCGCGGCATCGGAAGATTTTCCTCCCGCGCCATGAGACAGAGCGCCGCGGCGAGATTCCCGCCCGCGCTGTCCCCCGCGGCGGCGATCCGCCCGGGATCCATGCGCAGCGCATCGGCATTCGCCAAAAGCCAACGGTACCCCGCCAGCGCGTCCTCGTGCGCCGCCGGGAAAACGTGCCGCGGCGCGAGCCGGTAGTCCGGCAGCGCGACGCGCACGCCGAGCGCGCGGGAAAGCTCTCGCGCAAGCGCGAAATGGTGCGGCGCCGCGGCGAACACGAACCCGCCGCCGTGAAGAAAGTACACACAGGGCGTCCTGCCTTCGCACTCCGCCGGGGCAAAGATGAGCATGCGCATCCTTCCGCCGGGCCGCGGCACGCTTACGCGCGAAACGCGCACCGCGCCGCCGCTCCGCTGTGCGGCGTACAGGAGCTTCATCGGGGGCTGGGACAGACGCACGAACCACGGCGAGAGCGTGGATTTCCCATGCGCATAGCGCATCAGATCGGGATGATAGGTATATTCCGGCATGGTTTTCCTCTCCGTATGGCAAAGCCCGCCGCACGATACACGGCATCGTGCGGCGGGCGGTTTTTATGTTTCTTCCGGCTTCTCCGGCTCCCTGCGCAGCAGCATGAGCAGCACAAAGAGGATGCAGCAGACGTTGATGACAATGTCGGCAATGTTGAACACCGCAAAATGCATGAACTCCAGCTCGAACATATCCACAACATAGCCGTAGAGCGCGCGGTCGATGCCGTTGCCGATCGCGCCGGCCATGGCAAGCACCGCGAGCCAGCGCTCCCACGGCGCGGAGAGCTTATGGCGCACGAGCGCCCACACGACGAGGACGCAGAACGCCGCAAGCAGCGCGAGGAACAGCCACCGGCCGCCCGAGAGCATGCCGAAGGCGACGCCGCTGTTGCGGATGTGCGTGAGATGTACGACGCCGGGGATCAGCGCGCGCTGCTGCGCCGCCGAGGCGTTGAGCGGGATGCTCCGCACGACCCACGCCTTGAGCGCCTGATCCGCCGCGAGAAAGACCAGCATATTCCGGTACATACGCGGAGCCGTGCCGCGCTTTTCAAACATCTCACTTACTGAGCGCATGGCGGCGCAGTCCTGAGCCGACTGAGCGTAGCTCTCCGCCGGGCGCAGAACCACCAGTCGCACGGA
>SFOF01000345.1 GCA_004552515.1 Clostridiales bacterium | reverse complement strand
CGCCGTCAACGTGACCGAGGATGTGCCCGCCCTCACGCTGGGCTGCCTTGTCCAGCCGCAGGACGGCTGCCCGCGAACCTATGCGCTCTCCAACTGGGACGCGGCCGTCATTGCCCAGCAGGACGCGTTCATCATTGCCGGACGCGGCTTTGAGAGCTTCGAGATGGCCCTGAACGGCCTGTCTGACGGCCCGGCGCTTTTGACGCTGCTCGAGGAACGCACGCTGCGCGACAACGGCGCCGCCGTCAACGAGGAAAGCGCGCACACCGACGGCCCCAATCCCTGGCTGTTCCTGAGCGTGCCGGGCGCGATCGAGATGACGCTCTCCCTCGGCCACGGGCTGGCGCAGATGGACGAGCGCTATGCCGAGGACTACCTCGAAAACATGAACGGCTTCATCATGCGCCTCGAGCTGCTGGCCGGAGAGATCAGCGCGCTCATGACCGGCGCGCCCAATCTGCCCGTCGCCTGCCTGCACGAGGGGCTGAGCTACTTTGCCGAGGAATGTGGCCTGACCGTCTCGGCCGACCTCAGCCGCGAGCCGGGCAGCGAGCCGGTCGACAACGATCTCGAAGCGCTGATGAATGATCTGGCGGCTTCAGACGCGCGCGTCGTGCTGATCGAAAAGCAGGCCCCTGAAAGCCTCGAAACCGCGCTCGTTCAGGCGGGATATGCCGTGGCGCGGCTGGACACGCTCATGACCCATCAGGCCGACGGCGACACAGAGGCCTACGAACGCATCATGCTGGAAAACGCCCGCGCGCTGAAAAACGCACTGACCGCCGCCAACGCGGCCGATCGATAAGGAGGAATATGAACATGACCCGTCCCAACAATCGCGCCGAAAACGCGCTGCGCCCCGTTGACATCATTCCGCACTACACTGAAATGGCGCCCGGCTCCGTGCTGATCGAGTGCGGCCGCACCCGCGTCATCTGCACCGCGTCGGTCGAGGAAAGCGTCCCGCCGTTCCTCAAGGGCACCGGCAAGGGCTGGCTGACCGCCGAATACGCCATGCTGCCCGGCTCCACCGACCGCCGCAAGCAGCGCGAATACGGCAAACGCGACGGCCGCTCGGTCGAAATTCAGCGCCTGATCGGCCGTTCTCTGCGCGCCTGCTGCGATCTGACCCGCATGGGCGAGCGCACGATCTATCTGGACTGCGACGTGATTCAGGCCGACGGCGGCACGCGCACCGCCTCGATCACCGGCTCGTTCGTGGCGCTGTGCCTGGCCGTAGACAAGCTCATGCGCGAGGGTAAGATGATGGATTCTCCCGTCGTGCGGCAGCTGGCCGCCGTAAGCTGCGGCGTTGTGGACGAGAGCACGCTGCTCGATCTGGAGTACGTCGAGGACAGCCGCGCTCAGGTGGACATGAATCTGGTCATGACGCGCGACAACGCCACCGGCGAGATGGAATACGTCGAGATTCAGGGCACCGGCGAGGGCCGCACGCTGCACAAGAGCGAGCTGGGCACGCTGCTGGCGCTGGGCGAAAAGGGCATCGGCGAGCTGATGGACAGGCAGCTCGAGGCGCTCGACGAGGCGGCGAACGTCATCGCCCGCAAGCCCAGGCTGGTCATGGCCAGCGGCAACTTCGGCAAGCTGCGCGAGATGCGGCTGCTACTGGGCGATCGCTTCGACGTGGTTTCGATGAAGGAGCTGGGGCTTGATCCCGACATCGACGAAAACGGCGCGACCTTCGAGGAAAACGCGCTCATCAAGGCCACCGCGCTCAACAGGCTGACCGGCTGCGCCTGCATCGCCGACGATTCCGGCCTCGAGGTGGACGCGCTGAACGGCCGCCCCGGCGTTCATTCGGCGCGCTACTGCGGCGTTCACGGCGACGACGAGGCCAACAACCAGCTGCTGCTCAAGGAGCTTGAAAACGTTCCCGACGACAGGCGCACCGCCCGCTACGCCTGCGCCATGGCGCTCGTGCGGCCTGGCCACGAGCCGATCGTCGCGCGCGGCGAATGTGAGGGCCGCATACTGCGCGAGTACCGCGGCGAGGGCGGCTTCGGCTATGATCCGCTGTTTTTGAGCGCCGACTTTGACAAGACGTTCGCCGAGGCGACGATGGACGAGAAAAACGCCGTATCGCACCGCGCCCGCGCCATCAAAAACCTGCTCAAGCTGCTGTAATAAACGAAGCGTCCGAAAGGGATATTTTCAGGCGATCGGACGCGCAAAACAGGCTACAAAAAGGCATCCGCAGGAGACGCTGCTCCCGCGGATGCCTTTATAATTATTGTTTTTATTCACCGATTATAGTATTCAAAGAACTCAAACCGTTCTCCGTCGGGGCCGACGAAGAAAATGTTCTTTACGCCGTCCAGCAGACCGGGCGCGACCTTGACCTCGTCGGACAGGAACTGAACGCCCTGCGCCTTCAGCTTCTCGACCAGCGCCTCGATCCCCTTGACCTCGACCGCAACGTGATCCACCTGGCCGGCGGTACGCTCCTCGTACTGCGCGCCCTGAATCAGCTCCAGGATAC
>SFOF01000344.1 GCA_004552515.1 Clostridiales bacterium | reverse complement strand
GTAAATTTCAAATACTTTCGTATCGAATGGGCCAATTTCGTGCGATTGATCTGAAAATCAGCACGACCGGCACTGAAAACAGCATACCGGCCACGCCTGCCAGACTGCCGCCCACGGTGATGGCGATCAGCACCAGCGCCGGATGCAGCGAACATGCCGCGCCCAGCAGACGCGGGCTGACGATCATGCCGTCGATCTGCTGCACGATGAACAGCGCCAGTGCGGCGAAGAGGATCTGTTTAAAGCCGCCGCTGGCTGCCATGATGAGCGCGGGCGCGCCGCCCAGTATTGGGCCGAAGTAGGGGATGAGGTTGAAAATCCCCACGATCACGCCCAGCGCCAGCGCCGCGTGAACGCCCGCGAGCGCCAGAAACAGCGCGGCCAGCGCCCCCACGATCAGCGATATGAGCAGCTGACAGCGGATATACGCGCCCATTTCCAGCCGGATGGCGCCCACGGTCCTGAGCACGGTCTTTCGAAAGCGCGCGGGCACGATCAGCTCCAGCCGCAGGCCGATGCGTTCGCGATCGCGGATGAAGTAATAGGCCAGCGTAATCATGAGCGTCAGCTCGGTCACGCCGGAAACGAGCCGCGAGGCCAGCGACATCGTGCCGTCCAGCACGGGCACGTCGGGCAGGGGAATATCGTTCGGCGCGGGAATAAAGGGCAGCAGACAGCGCTTTTCCTCAATCCACGCACTAATATCATTTATTAGGCGCGGCAATGCGGCGAAAAGTTCCATAATTTGGCAAATCAGAGCAGGCAAAAGCAGCCTGAGCGCGAAAAAAATCACCGCCAGGATCAACAGATAGGCCGAGAGGATTGACAGCGACCGGTTGAAGTGCAGCCGCCGCGCCAGAAACAGGCACAGCGGCGCGATCAGGAAGGCGATCAGCGCGCCGCCGACAACCAGGCGCAGCGCCAGCAGGCATTGCGCCCGCCAGCGGATGATTATGAACGCCGCCGCCGCAATGGCCGCCGCGATTTTTACGGTGCGCGATTTCATGCGTCTCGCCTCGCTTTCGGATTTTGTGGACGCTGTGCCTTGTTCCGCGCTGACGCGGCGATGCGTCGGTTTGTTATTATATGTTAGTGAATTGCGGGCCGGCGCGGCGTTTGTGCCTGCCGGTTGCAGCTCCGGCACGGGCGTTGTGCGCGCGGGGCCGGTCTGCGCGGCGGTGCGGCCTTCTCGCGGTGCTTTGCGTTCGGGGCATGCCTGCCGTGCGGCTCTCTCGCGGCGTTTTGCGTTCGGATCACGCCTGCTGTTTGACGCACGCGCCAAACAGGACGGCTTGCGAAAGGATACGTTTCTATTCCGCCGTGGGTCGAGATCGCCGGTAGTGCGTTCTCGAATCGTTGGTGCGGTTATCGCGGATAGTTGGTTTAGTTTGGGCTTGTGCGTTTCCTTATGGCAATCCCGACGGAGGACGAAGAACGGGGCCGGCGGCGCGGCGTAAGTGCGCTTTTGCGCAAACACATTGGCGTTCTCATGTTTTCCGCCGGGAGTACGTTGGGGGCTGCGCGCCCCAAGCCTGCGCCAAAGAGTCTTCGACTCTCTGGACTCTCTTCATTTGATTCGCGGCGTGGGTGCCTTTCACGCGGCGAAGGGCCTCTCGGGTACAACGAAGACTTGCCCGGCTCCAATAAATGGAGGCCGCACTGTGCCAAGGAGACTCGTCTCCCTGGACTCTCTTCATTTGATTCGCGGTGTGGGTGCCTTTGGCACGGCGAAGGCCGCTCGGGGGCAACGGAGACTTGCCCGACTTCAACCTATGGTCGGGCAAGTCGTGTAATCGTATCGACGCGCCTGTTCGCTCATCGTCCAGACTCAAGCCGCCCTCAAGCGGCGCGGAGTCGGGTTTCAGCGCGCGAAGCGGAGCGGCTGCCGGTTAGGGCATTATGCTGGAAACCTTGCGCGCGATTTTGCTTGCGGTGCGCTCGGCCATCTTTTGCAGGCGCTTGCGGTTGTGCCGGCTCATGCCCACCGCCGCCGCCGCGCCCACGCCGGCCATAATGCCGATCGCCATGGCGCTCATGCTGGCAATTTTCATGCTTCTTCCCCTCCCTCCGGCGTGTCAATGACAACTTCTCCGCCCGCTCGCACGGAAAAGCGACCGATGCGCACGCGTCCGCTCGAAAAATCGTCGAACAGTCCGCGTGACAGCTCAAGCATATGGATCTCCAGCGTGTCCTCGTCGATCAGCGCGTCGGTGATTGCGCCCAGCCGCGCGCCGTCGGTGGAAATCGCCCGTCGCGGCCAGAACGATTCCGGCAGCTGCGCGCGCTTTCCCGGCGCGTGGACGAGCATCGCCACCTCGCCGATCGTGTCCACCTGATCGCGCTCGATCATCCGTGCGCCCGTTCCGCTGCTGAAATAGATGCGCTCGAGGTGATCAAGCCGCTCGTCCGGCGTCGCCTGGCAGATGTACCCCAGCGGCTTGCACTCCAAAATGACCGGAAGGCCAATCAGCGTTCTTGCGCTCTTCATGCCGCATCCCTTCCTTCGCGTTGGCGTTCG
>SFOF01000343.1 GCA_004552515.1 Clostridiales bacterium | reverse complement strand
TGGCTCTCCGTGCTTTCAGCGCGCCCAATCAATCTGCACGGCGCGCCGTTCATGAACACACGCACATCCGCCGCCGTCAGGCCCTTTGAAAAGCCGAGGCGCAGCGTCGCGCGGCCATCAACCGCTCCCGTCTGGATCGCCAGCGCAGACCAGCCGGGGCTGACCGTGTTGTCCTCAAGCGGCATGGGCAGGGGCCGGCTGGGGCGATTAAAGGGACAGGCGATATCCTGAAAGGAGACGACATACCGCCGCGCATGGCGGGAAAGCGTCTCGCGATCGCCGATATAATTCAGCGCCTCGAGCGCCGCATCGGGCAGATAGGTGTAGTTGAACAGATAAACGCCGTCCGCGCCGCCCGAGAGCGCCTGCATGGACAGCCCCGCGATCAGCTCCGGCGTCATCATCACGCAGCCGCTGCCCGGCCGCGCCATATAGCGGATGTCCGTGCCCATGGCCAGGCCGACGGAGGGCGGCAGCACGGCCCGCCACAGCGCGACGGGCATATCGCTGTCGGCCGTCTCCCAGCGCGGCGTGGGCACAACCCAATCGACCAGCCCCTCGCGCGCCCACGCGAACACGTCCAGCCCCAAATCCAGCGTATTCTGCGGATCGCGCAGGACGCGCACGCTCTTCAGGATCTTGTGCCCGTATCGCGCCTCGGCCTCGTGAACAAGCGCCGCGACCGCGCGCATGAAATCAGTCAGGATCGCCGCGCCCTCCATTTCGCCGCCGGGCGCAAAGCAGAACGGCTCGCGCATCCAGTCCAGCTCCACGCCGTCCACGTCGTAGCGGTCAATCTGCTCGCGGATGTAATCCAGATGATGCCGCCGCACCTCATCCAGCGCGAAATCGAGACAGTCGTCGTAATAGCCGCTCTTTTCGCGATGGCGCATGCGGCTCAGTCCCCGCCCGCGCGCCGCATAGGTATAATCGCTGCGCCGGATGCCGCCGGACATAACGCCGTTGTCGTGCGTGTCGTTCATTCGGAAGGACATCCACGGCCTTATGCCCAGGCCGCGCAGTTCCTCAATCCAGACGGCGTACAGATCGACGCCCTGCCGCACGAACAGATCATACCACACCCTGAGATAGCTGGCCTTAAAATCGACCGGCTCGCCGTTTTCCGTTTCCTTCAGGTACTTGTCGCCCGCCGTCTGCCAGATTTCGGACGGCGCGTACGACAGCTGCGCGTTCACATTGAATATGAAATCGGTGGTCTGCGTGCCGCGCAGGCGGCGGACATAATCGCGCGCGTCCTGCTCGGTCGCCTCGCCGAAGCGATAGCCCTCGTGATACAGCCGCGTCACGCAGCACTGAAAATCGTCGTTGACAAACAGGCGGCTCATCTGTGCCATCCCTCCCGTTACAATTCGAAATGATATTGCTCTTCCAGAGCCTGCCACGCACGCAGGAAGGCCAGTCCCTCCGGATCGCGCGCGATTTCGTTCAGCGCCCGCCGCGCCGCGTCTATGAACTCGCCGCGCAGGCCGCGCAGGCCGTCGCGCAGTATGGGACACAGCGGCCGCGCGCGGTAGTCAAAGCGCACGTCAACAGCACCCCCTTCGTCCACAACCGGCGTTAAGGGAAAGATCATGCAGCCCAGCGGCCGCTTTGCACGGTCGCACTGCCCGCCGCAGGTCAGCATGAGCGCATGCGCGCCGAACGCATCGGACGCGTCGGTCACGCTCGCCCAGTCCGTGCCGGTGAGCGCTTCCTCCCCCGGAAAGAGGAACACGCCGCCCCGCCCCTCATCGTCGCTTTTGCAGCAGGCGGCCTGACAGGTTCTCCCGCAGTCGAAGGCCATGGGCGTCTGGTTAACGAGCAGCCGCCGCGCTTTCTCAAGCCGTTTTTTATCCATCGTTTTTTCCCCCTCATGCGCTTTTCCATTCATTTTGTCATCATAGCACATCAAGGTTAAATTTTGAATAGCCCTGTACAACTTTGAATTGTTATGATATACTTTTAAATAGCCTCAAAGGACAGCCCATGGTCTTAACCGCGCCTCCGGATTGGCAGGAAGTCGGCACCCAGGCGGTCATCTGGAAGGCACATTTTAGGAGGGTTATTACCATGTTCGAAGACAAGACTCTGGTTTGCCGTGAGTGCGGCAAGGAATTCGTGTTCACCGCGTCCGAGCAGCAGTTCTATGCTGACAAGGGCTTCCAGAACGAGCCCGGTCGCTGCCCCGCCTGCCGCGCCGCTCGCCGCGCTGCCGGCGGCCAGACCCGCAACACCGAGCGTCAGATGTACGATGTCATCTGCGACGGTTGCGGCCGTCCCACCCAGGTTCCGTTCCAGCCCCGCGGTGATCGTCCCGTCTACTGCCGTGACTGCTTCGATCAGCAGCGCGCTTCCCGCTATTAATTTTAGCGGACAGGACGCACACGCGGCTGTTTAACCGAATCGCGAAAGGCGAGCAGGGATTTTTTGTCCCCGCCCGCCTTTTTTATGCGCGCTTCCGCCCCGGCGGCGCCAAAAATGGCGGCACAAGCGCCGCTGAACGCTTCAAAAAGCGCGC
>SFOF01000342.1 GCA_004552515.1 Clostridiales bacterium | reverse complement strand
CCAGAAACACAAGGCACAGCCGCACGCCGCCCGACGTCAGAGGGCGCTGCACGACGTCGGCGCTCAGATTTCCATTGAGCGCGTCCTGCAAAAGCGCCCTGTTTTCGTCCAGCCGCGCGGTCAGTTTTTCGCGCAGGAGCTGCTCGTCCGGCTTTTCGGCCATATTCTTCCCTTCCTTCCGGCAATCCTTCGACGGTAGTCTTCCCAGCGCGGCAGGACGCTATGCAGAAATGCAAAATGAGCGTCTAACCGCGCGCAAAACGCACTTTGCGTCCATCGTAAAGCGCATTCCCACCGCGAATCAGAAGAGAGTCCAGAGAGTCAATGACTCCTTGGTGCAGTCTGGGGCGCGGCCGCAGTGCGGCTTCCACATTTTGCCCCAGCGTACCCCCCGCGGAAAACGCCACAAAGCCAATATGCTCGCGCGAAAACGCATCCACGGCGGAATAGGAACGGAGCATATCGCAAGCTGTCCCGTTTGGCGCTATGCGGCAAACAGCAGGCGTGATCGAACGCAAGACATTCCGAGAGAACCGTGCGACCGGCATGATCGAGCACGAAATGCTCACGTAAGACGCGCCGCCCGCCGCCCTCTCCCGCGCGCGCCCACGCCCCGGCCGGAGCTAAAACCGGCAGGCACAAACGCCGCGCCGGCCCACAATTCACGATCCCTTGAATCGGAAAATCGCTTCTTCGCGTCAGCGCGAAATAATGCTCAAATCAAAATTCCCCACCCTCACCTGCGCGAACGCCGCCTGAAGCAAAACCGCGCCCGCACAAAATAGCGTCGCCGGACAACCTTCTCGCCAACTCCCCCGCGCAAAAAAAAATCCCCGCAAAGCCTCGTTTCCAAAGGCTCTGCGGGGATTTGAAAGATTATGCGTTATTTATTCTGTTCGCCCTCAGTGCGCTCGGTCAGCACCTGCTGGATCTTCGTCTCGCGGCGGCGGGCGACCTCCTCGCTCATGGGCTGAATATCGCCGGCGGCGGTCAGCGCCATCTTGGTCAGCATCGGGCCGATCAGCTCATAAATCAGCACGGAGAACAGCGTGATATTGCGGATGAGCGAGCCGTCCGCCGTGCCCAGCTGCGACGCGGTGACGCACATACCCAGCGCCACGCCAGCCTGAGGCAGCAGCGTGATGCCCAGATACTTGACGATGTTGCGGTCGCACTTCATGACGTGCGCGCTGCCGAACGTGCCCAGATATTTACCGAGCGAGCGGAACAGGATGTACACCAAGCCGATGCCCACGATGGCCACGTCGGCGAACACGCCCAGCTCCAGCTCCGCGCCGCTGATGACGAAGAACAGCGCGAACAGCGGCGACGTCCAGCGGTCGCACTTCTCCATCAGATCGCCGGAGAGGATGCACAGGTTGCAGAACATCGTACCCATCATCATACAGGTGAGCAGCGACGAAAAGCCGATGTGAACGCCGAACACCTCGAACTTGATCAGCGACAGCGCCACGGTCAGCACCACAAAGCCGATCGCCAGCGACAGGCGGTTGGAATTCGAGTTGAACAGCTTCTCCAGATGCGTCAGTATCACGCCCAGCAGCGCGCCCAGACCCAGCGACAGCACGATCTCGAGCAGCGGCTCCACAATAACGCTCACCAGATCAAACGCGCCGCTCACCATGGCGCGCGCCACGCCGAACGACACCGCGAACACCACCAGACCCACTGCGTCGTCCAGAGCGACGATGGGCAGCAGTATGTCGGTCAGCTTGCCCTTGGCCTTGTACTGGCGCACGACCATCAGCGTCGCCGCGGGCGCGGTGGCCGTGGCAATGGCGCCCAGCGTGATCGCCGAGGGCACGCTCAGCTTGTCCGGAATGGCCAGATGCAGCAGAAGCAGCGCAATATCCACCAGCACAGTGGCCGTGAGCGCCTGCACAATGCCGATCACGGTCGCCTGCCTGCCGGTCTGCCTGAGCGCCGACAGCCGGAACTCGTTGCCGATGGCGAAGGCGATGAAGCCCAGCGCCACATCGGAAATCACCCCGAGGTTCTCCACCTCTTCATACGTCGCAAAGCCGACGCCCGGAATCCCCAGCCGCCCCAGGCAGTAAGGCCCGATCAGCACGCCCGCGATCAGATAGGCCGTCACGGCGGGCAGCTTGAGCGGCTTAATCACGCGCGTCATCATCAATCCGCACACCAGCGCGAAGGCAATGGACAATAGCAATCTCATAGTCAGCTCTCCCCTAATCTCACTCTCAAAACCTTCTTATTATACATCCGGCGCGCGCAGAATACAAGCAATTCAGGACATTTTCATGTAAAATATGGAAATGAAATTCCCTTCCTGCCCGGCATATTTCCCCGATGGGCTGCGTATCTTAACAACACAGTCACCTCTGAGACGAAAGGACCGGGCCTATGCAATCCAGAAATTACTCCCGATACCGCGCGCGCAGCACCCGCGGACATGTTATCCTGTGGCGGCGGAAAAAAACGGCGCAGCGCTTCCCTTACGAGCCGAACCGACACGGCCTGCCGGAAATGTCCAGCG
>SFOF01000049.1 GCA_004552515.1 Clostridiales bacterium | reverse complement strand
GGACATGCGATCGGCGCCGCGCGCGCGGGCATAGGCGCAGGCGAGCGGCGTGAGCTTCGCCTTTTCGACAAAGCAGGCCTTGCGCTCGACGTCGGAAAGCGGCAGGCCGACCGCAGCGCCGGCGGGACTGACGTGCTTGAAGGACGCGGCGGCGGGCAGGCCTGTGGCCGCCTTCAGCTCGCTGACCAGCTGCCAGCCGTTGAGCGCGTCCAGAAAGTTGATATAGCCGGGGCGGCCGCAGAGCACCCGGACGGGCAGATCGCCGCCGTCCTCCATGAAGATGCGGGCCGGCTTCTGATTGGGATTGCAGCCATACTTGAGCTGGATTTCATGGGCCATGGGGCGCACGCTCCTTTACTTGTTCTTATTGACGATGCGGGTGGTGTAGGAGCGAATCTCGGGATCGATCATGCGCACGAACAGCGCGATTTTGTTCTCCGAATCGAGATTCTCCCAGATGGTCTGCGTGATATGGTCAATGTCGCCCGACAGTGAAACCGCCGTGGGATCGCCCTCAAAGGACGGCAGCGGATGGCCGTCGCCGCTGTAGGTGTGAATGTAATGGCCCAGGCCGTTCACCGGCATATCGTAATGATAGAAATAGCGCGCGCAGGAGGCCGCCGAGCCGCCCATGCTCTTCAAAATGCTCAGCTTGTAGGAAAAGCTCTTGCCCTTCATGAGCACAATGCCGCTGATGCGGGGGGTGTAGTTGGGCGCGTCCGGCTCGAAGCTGCGGGTGGACAGCGCCGTCTCGAAGCTGCCGCCCGACACCATATGATCATAGATGGTGTCGCTCTGATCGCCGTTGGTGACGATGGTGTGATCGCCCAGACAGCGCACGGGATTATAGATAATCAGCGAGGGATCCTTCATCAGCGTGGGATCGAACGCCTCGGTGCGCAGTTCGTCGCCGTGGGGCATAAAGATGCGGTTGCGGCTGTTCTCGCTGCGCCCCATGATGAAATAGGCGACGACGGCGCGGCCGTCCTCGTTCGCGCCGATGATGATGCCGCGGCCCGGATAGCTGCTCGCGGACACGGCCGTTTTCAGATCGATAACGTTCATGCTTCCCTCTCCTCTGCTATGCTTTGAGCCGCCATGGCCGCGGCGCGGGGCAGGAGAATCCATTCGGCCTGCTCCATCACGCGGCGCTGAAGCGTCTCGGGCGTATCGCCCGCCTCGACGGCCACCGCCTTCTGGGCGATGATTTCGCCGCCGTCGGGAATTTCGTTGACATAATGAACCGTCGCGCCGGTCACCTTCACGCCCCGCTCGAGCGCCGCCTCGTGAACGCGCAGGCCGTAATAACCCGCGCCGCAGAAGGACGGGATGAGCGAGGGGTGAACGTTCAGTATGCGCCGGGGGTACTGCTTTACAAAGTTCTCGCTCAGGATCACCATGAAGCCGGCGAGTATGATCATTTCAATGCCGTGCGCGGCCAGCGTTTCGGAAAGGCGATCCTCAAACGCGGCGCGGTCGGCCTTTTTGCGGCGACTCAGCACAGCCGTCTCCACGCCGTGGTTCTTCGCCCGCTCGAGCGCGTAGGCGTCCTCCTTGTCGGAGACAACCAGCACGATCTCGCCGCAGGGAATCTCGCCGCGATCCTGCGCGTCAAGCAGCGCCTGAAGGTTTGTGCCGCCGCCGGAAACCAGCACGGCGATGCGCGTCTTCAGCATATGACCACGCGCTCCTCGCCGGGAACGATCTCGCCCAGCACGACAGGCTCCTCGCCCGCGCCCCTCAGGATCTCGAGCGCGCGATCGGCCTCGCTCCCGGGCACGACCACGCTCATGCCCACGCCCATGTTGAACGTGTTGAACATATCGCGCTCGGAAATGCCGCCCTCCTTCGCGATGAGATCAAAGACCGGCAGCACGGGCACGGCCTTTTTCTCGATGCGCGCGCACAGCCCCTCGGGGATGCTGCGCGGAATGTTTTCATAAAAGCCGCCGCCGGTGATGTGGGAGACGCCCTTCACGTTGCAGGCCGCCTTGAGCGCCAATATACTCTTCACATAGATGCGGGTGGGCGTGAGCAGACATTCGCCCAGCGACATGCCCAGCTCGTCCACGCGCGCCTTCAGATCGCGCCTTTCCACATCGAACACGCGGCGCACCAGCGAAAAGCCGTTGGAATGAACGCCGGAAGAGCGCAGGCCGAGGATCACGTCGCCCGCGGCCATGGTCTTGTTGTCGATGATCCGCGCGCCGTCGGCCAGACCGACGCTGAAGCCGGCCAGATCGTATTCGTCCGCCGGATAGAAGCCGGGCATCTCCGCCGTCTCGCCGCCGATGAGCGCGCAGCCGGCCTGAACGCAGCCCTCCGCCACGCCGGACACGATCTCGGCGATGCGCTCGGGCACGTTTTTGCCGCAGGCGATATAATCAAGGAAGAACAGCGGCTGCGCGCCGCAGCACACCACGTCGTTGACGCACATGGCAACGCAGTCTATGCCCACGGTGTCGTGTTTGTCCATCAGAAAGGCGATCTTGAGCTTGGTGCCCACGCCGTCGGTGCCGCTCACCAGCACGGGCTGCTTAACGCCCGCGAGGTTGGGCACAAACACGCCGCCGAAGCCGCCGATGTCGCAGTCCGCGCCCGGAATCATCGTGCGCGCGACGTGCTTCTTCATCAGCTCGACCGCCTTATAGCCCGCGGTGATGTCCACGCCCGCGGCCGCGTAGCTGTCCGATCGGGAATTGACCATGGTGCCGCCTCCTTATTTGCCCCTGACGCGCTTCATCATTTCCTGATAGGCCTCCTCAACGCCGCCCAGATCGCGGCGGAAGCGATCCTTGTCCAGCTTTTCGTGGGTCTTGCTGTCCCAGAAGCGGCAGGTGTCGGGCGAGATCTCGTCGGCCAGGATAATCGTGCCGTCGGCCAGGCGGCCAAACTCCAGCTTGAAGTCGACCAGATCCACGCCGATGCTCTTGAAGTACTCCTTGAGCAGCGCGTCCACCTTGAAGGCCATGGCCTTGATGGTTTCGATTTCCTCGCGGGTGGCCAGCTTGAGCGCCAGAGCGTGATAGTCGTTGATCAGCGGATCGCCCAGTTCGTCGTTCTTATAGGAAAACTCGATCGTCGGCTCGTCGAACACGATGCCCTCCTCAACGCCGTATCTCTTGGCGAAGGAGCCGGCGGAAATGTTGCGCACGATGACCTCCAGCGGCACGATGGAGACTTTCTTCACCACGGTGTCGCGCTCGGACAGCTCCTCCACGAAATGGGTGGGCACGCCGTGCTCGGAAAGCATACGCATCAGCAGGTTGCTCATCTGGTTATTGATCGCGCCCTTGCCGGCGATCGCGCCCTTCTTGAGGCCGTTGAACGCCGTCGCGTCGTCCTTATAGGAGACGATATACAATTCGGGATTGTCGGTCGTGTAAACCTTCTTGGCCTTGCCCTCGTAAATCATATCACGCTTTTCCATCTTTGTCACGCCTCCAATATTTTTTCAAGCTCGTCCTGAAGTTTTCTGTCCTTTTCAAGCACGGCCTGCGTGTTCTTCTCCCGCAGGGCGCGCAGCCTTTCGCGCAGCTCGCCGTCGCACAGCGAGAGCATCTGCGCCGCTAAAAGCGCCGCGTTGCGCGCGCCGTCGATCGCCACCGTGGCCACCGGCATCCCCGAGGGCATCTGCACCGTCGAGAGCAGCGCGTCCAGCCCGTCCAGCGTGGAAGAGCTGATCGGCAGCCCGATCACCGGCAGAACCGTGTTGGCCGCCAGCGCGCCCGCCAGATGCGCCGCCTTGCCCGCCGCCGCAATCAGCACGCCGAAGCCGTTCTTCTCGGCGTTCTGCGCGAAATCCGCCGCCTCGGCCGGCGTTCTGTGCGCCGAAATGATCCTCATCTCGAAGGGTATGCCCAGCTCCTTCAGCGTGAGCGCCGCGCTCCTGACCTTGCCCAGATCGCTGTCGCTCCCCATCACAATGGCTGCTTTTTTCATGGCGACCTCCTGTTTCACGAACATTGTTCCCAGTTGTCGCTGTTATTATACACGTTTTTTGCGCGTCGATCAACAATATTCTTGTAAATCGCGCGGATTCGCCATTCTCTTGCCGAACAATTCATCGGGGCCGTTTCGTGCATTTTAGGCGGCTTCAATTCATTTGAGGCATAAAACGCGGCCCTTTCAGGCGCTTTTTGTCGTTTTCGGCATGGCCGCGATTCAAATTTCCAGGGAACGCCGTTCAGCGCGCCGCGTTAATTTTCCTTGTCGGGCGTTTCGCGCGCCGTTTGGCTTTTACGAACAATGGACATAAAAAGCGCCGCCCATCGGCGTTCGACGGGCGGCGCTTGCTGCAAATCACGGATTATTTCATCGGGCAGCCCAGCGCGGCGAGCTGATCCTTCACATACTTTTCGACGAAATCGGCGGCCTCGGCCACGGGGATCTTCTCCTGCATGGATTTGTCGCGGGCGCTGACCTCGATGGTGCCGTTCTTGAGGCCCTTGGGGCTGACGACCACGCGCACCGGCACGCCGAACAGATCCGCGTCGGAGAACATGAAGCCGGCGCTGACAGGGCGGTCGTCCCAGATAACCTCAATGCCGCGCGCCTCGAGCGTCTCGGCGAGCTTCTTCGATTCGGCGGCGACCTCCTCGTTGTCCGCGCGCAGGGAGCAGATCTGAACGTGCCAGGGCGCGATGGAGATCGGCCAGATGGGGCCGTAATCGTCGTGGCGCACCTCGCACACGGAGGCGACCAGACGACCCACGCCGATGCCGTAGCAGCCCATGATGGGGGTCTTGAGCGCGCCGTCCGCGTCCACATAGGTCATGCCCATGGACTTTGTGTATTTGTCGCCCAGCTGGAAGATGTTGCCCACCTCGATGCCGCGGGAGATGCGCAGCGCCTTTTTGCCGCACACCGGGCAGATACCGCCCGTCACGGCCTTGGCCACATCGACATACTCGACCGCGCCGAAATCGCGCTCGATGTTGAAGCCGACATAGTGCTTGTCCACCTCATTTGCGCCGGTCGCCAGGCTGGCGATGCCCTTGAGCGAGCGATCGAACACGATGGTGAAGCGGCCCTTGTGCTCGATGGGGCCGACGAAGCCGGGCGTAATGCCGCTCTCCTCGGTCACGAGCGCGGGATGGATCTCGGCCTTCAGATAATTGCGCAGCTTGGTTTCGTTGACCTCCAGATCGCCGCGGATGAACACCAGCACATAGGAATCGTCCTCATTGCGCTGATAGATGACCGCCTTGCAGGTCTGCTCCTTCCTAATATGCAGGAAATCGCACAGATCCTCGATGGTCTTTTCAGCCGGCGTATCGACCTTGCGCAGCGCCTCCATCTCGCCCGCCTCGTTTTCGATCAGGCTGGGCGCGGCCTCCATGTTGGCGCGGTAGTCGCACTCATTGCACAATACGATGCTGTCCTCGCCGATGTCGGTGAGCAGCATATACTCGTGTGAGATCTTGCCGCCCATCATGCCGGAATCGGAGCAGACCGCCACGACCTCGGGCACGCCGCAGCGTGCGAAGATGCGGTGATACGCGTCATAGCAGCGCTGATAGTAGGCCTCCAGATCGGCCTGGGAGGTATGGAAGGAATAGGCGTCCTTCATGGTGAACTCGCGCACGCGGATCAGACCGCCGCGGCAGCGGGGTTCGTCGCGGAACTTGGTCTGGATCTGATAGATCATGAAGGGATACTGATTGTAGCTGTCGGCGATGCCGCGGGCGTACTGCACGGCGGCTTCCTCATGGGTCATGCCCAGGCACATCTTCGCGCCGGAGCGGTCGGTAAAGCGCAGCATCTCGCTGCCGATGCTGGTGTAGCGGCCGGATTCCTCCCACAGCGTGGCGGGCATGGTCACCGGGAAGAGCACCTCCTGGCCGTCGATCGCGTCCATCTCCTCGCGCATAATGGCCTCGACCTTTTTGGTGATGCGCTTTGTGATCGGCGAGAGCGTGTAGATGCCGTTGCCGACGTTCTTGATATAGCCGCCGCGCACCATCAGCGCCTGGCTGGCGATCTGGCAGTCGGCGGGCGTTTCCTTAAAGCGCTTGGTGACGAGATTGCTGACCTTCATCATGGTAAAAAAACTTCCTTTCACTCTATGTCGCAGACAGGCGGAGGGAATACAAAAAGCTCCGTCCTCGCGTTATGCAAGGACGAAGCGTCTTAAATACGTCTCCGCGGTACCACCCTGCTTGACGGCCAGAAACAGCCGCCCGGCTCATGCGCCCTGTATCGCGGGCGAGGCGGCGCTTTCGCGCGGACTCGGGAGCTGGGACGTCCGGCGGCCTCACGCGCGGCTTTCCAGCCCATGAACCGCGCTCTCTTGCTTTCGGCCCCGCGCGGACGATTCTCCGTCGCAGTCGTTCCTGTTTGATTGCTTCTATTTTACGCCCGCCGCCGCGAAAATGCAAGTTAAATCACACCGCTCCAGGAAGATCAAAAAAAATGCTAATTGTCGCGCCGTTTGTCGCTTCCCGCGCCCCGTAAAATCTGCTATGATGATGAAAGCAACCGTATGAAGAACGCCGTGCGGCGTGCCCGCGAGGGAACTGAAGACGGTTCAGGACGCACGGCGGCGTTACACGATTTAATGAGGAGGAGACGCGTCCATGAGGATCAACGTCCATCTGAACAGGCCTGCGCGCAAGCAGATCAATTTCTGGAATCACATCCATTTTCATCCGACCGACGCCATCGAGGATCGCTGGGGCCAGCGCATACTCGACCGCATCGAGCGCGACCACGCGGCGAAAATGATCCGCATGCACACGATGTTCGAGGACATGGTGACGCGCGGCGCGGACGGCGTGCTGAAATACGACTTTTCGGACACCGACGCCCGCATCGACTATCTGACGGCGCACGGCTTCGAGCTGCTGCTGTGCTTCGATTTCATGCCGGTCTGCATGGCGAGCGATCCGCTGACCAGCTTCAGCGGCGTGCGCTATAAGAACAAGCGCTTCAACCGCTCCGCGCCGAAAGACTACGCGGAATGGGAAGAGGTCTGCCGCGTCTACACGCGCCATCTGATCGACCGCTACGGCGAGGAACGCGTGTCGAAATGGTACTTCCACTGCTGGAACGAGCCGGACGGCGGCTTCTGGATCAACGTGAAAAACAACGATACCATGGACGCGGACGGCGACATGGACAAGATCGAGGAATATTTCAAGCTGTACGACTATTTCGAGAAGGGCATAACCGCCGTCACGCGCCGCGTAAAGCTCGGCGGCCCGTCCTGCGCCGGCAGCGACCGCTTCATGCGCCTGTTCCTCGACCACGCCCTCAACGGCACGAGCGCCGCGACGGGGAAAAGGCTGAAGTTCGATTTCATCGGCGTTCACTGCTACTCCCAGGGCATCTATTCGGCGCTGCCCAACAAGACCTACGTCTCGCCCGACAACATCATGCAGCGGCTGCACACCGTCCATGAGATGCTCACGAAGGCCGGCGCGCCGGATCTGGAGATCTTCTTCGACGAATGGGGCATGGCCGGCGGCGGCTTCATCGGCATTGACCGCGACCCGCGGATGTTGTTCCGCGAGACGGAATTCTTCCCCGCCTTCTATGCCCGTCTGATCGATAAGATCATCAAAGCGCCCGAGCTGAACCTTCAGCACATGATGATCTGCCTGTCGGGTCAGCATGAGTGCAAGAAGGACTTCGACGGCTATCGAACCTTCTTCACGCTCAACGGCTTCGCCAAGCCCATCTACAACGGCTATGCGCTTGCGGCCAAGCTGGGCGATAAGTACCTCGACAACGACGCGCCGGACGACCCGCTGATGGGCCTGATCCCCACCATGGACGAGAGCGGCCGCGTCGCCGTGATGGCCTACCGGCATTACGACGAGTTCTACAAGACCTGCGGCAACGACAACCTGACCCTCCGCTTTGACGGCCTGAAGGGGCGCTACACGCTCAGGCACTGGCGCATCGACGCGCAGAGCTGCAACGCCTATAAGAAATGGCTGGAGCTGGGCAGCCCCGTCATGCCCGATTTCTCTCAGCGCGAGATCATCGACGAGGCCGCCGCCCTTAAAGAATATGTGCCGGACGAAACCATCGAGGCCGACGGTTCCTACGCCCTCACGGTCACAATGACGCAGAACGCCGTGTCGCTGATCGAGCTGATCCCCGTCAAATAAACATATAAAAGCGGCTGCCCGAATAACGACAGCCGCTTTTTTGCGCGCTCTATTCGTCCTCCCCCGCCTCGAGGTTGTTCATGACGGCAGGATCATCCGAAAACAGGCCCTCTATGAGCGTCCGCGCGCGATGAAACGCCGCGTAGGGCACATAGATCTTCACGTTCGAGAGCAGCATCCCGCCGCCCGACGTGCCCATGAGCGTGTTCATGTCGCTCTGGCAGTAGTTGAGAATACCGTTTTCATCCAGCAGCGGCGCGATCATGTCGGCGTGCAGGCCGTCCAGCGCAGCCAGCAGCACGGGATCGTCGTCCTTCGGCGCGCGCGTTTTCGAGCCGCACCGCGCGCATTTTGCGCCGCCCAGGCGCTGACACCATGAACAGTAGCCCATCCTTCATCATCCCTTCGCTCATTTGCAGGGTCATTATAGCACAGCCGCCGCCGCGTGTAAAGAACGACCGCACAGCGCCCCCGCGGGTTACAATTCAGTTTATATTTCATGCGGCGGCAGGAAAAGGGCGGACGGGCGTGGAATAATGTCCACCGTCAAAGCAAAAGACCAATGGGTTATACAAATCGTTTTTTTTCAGGAGGCAAAAGTATGAGATTTGATCTTCTGCATCCCGCCGATCAGCTGGTCATGATCATGAACCGCATCTATCAGTATGGCATGACCACCACCTCCGGCGGCAATCTGTCCATCCGCGACGCCAACGGCGACATCTGGATCACGCCCTCCAGCATCGACAAGGGCAGCCTCACCCGCAATGACATCATGCGCGTCACAAAGGACGGCGAGATCATCGGCCCGCACAAGCCCTCTGTCGAGCTGCCCTTCCACCGCGATATTTACAGACTGCGCCCCGACCTCAACGCCATACTGCACGCCCATCCGCCGACGCTGGTGGCGTTCTCACTCGCCCGCAAGATCCCCAACACCCGCCTTGTGCCCAGCGTCTCGCAGATCTGCGGCGAGGTGTCCATGGCCAAGTACGAGGTGCCCGGCAGCGAAAAGCTGGGCGAATACCTCTCCGGCGAGTTCGCCAAGGGCTATAACACCGTCATGATGGAAAACCACGGCGTTTGCTGCGGCGCGAAGGATCTGTTCCACGCCTTCATGGCCTTTGAAACGCTGGACTTCTGCGGCCGCATCGAAATCGACGCGCGCAAGGTCGGCACGCCCAACGAGCTGACGCAGACCCAGATCAATCTGGACACCTCCAAGGCTCATCCGCCGCTGGACGCGTTCGTCGCCCGCCAGATCAGCAGCGAGGAGTGCGCCGCGCGCCGCGATATGTGCCAGCTCATTCACCGCGCCTACGATCAGCGCCTGTTCAACAGCACGCAGGGCACGTTCTCCCAGCGCCTCTCGGACGGCTCCTTCCTGATCACGCCCTACTACATGGACAGAAAGTACCTTGAGCCGGAGGACATCGTGCGCATCAAGAACGGTATGTGCGAGGAGGGCAAGACCCCCAGCCGCTCCACGCTGCTGCATCAGGCCATCTATGACCGCCATCCCGAAATCGGCTCGGTCATCGTGGCGCATCCGCCGGCCATCATGGCCTTCGCCTGCACCGACGCGGAGTTCGATTCCCGCACCATTCCGGAGAGCTACATCAACCTGCGCAACGTCAAGCGCCTGCCCTACGCCTCCTCCACGCTGGATCCCGAAGGCACGGCCGACGCGCTGAGCGAAACCTCGCCCGTGCTGATCGTCAGCAACCAGTGCGTCATCGTGTCGGGCAGCACGCTGCTCAACGCCTTCGACCGCCTGGAGGTGCTCGACTACAGCGCCAAGGCGATCATCGCCGCCAAGGACATCGGCCCGCTGGTCATGATCACTCCCGACGAGGTCAAGGACATCGAAAAGGCGTTTAATCTGTAAAAGAGCATATCCCGCCGCTTCCCGGAGCAAAACGCCTCGGGGAGCGGTTTTTTCTGTCCGGCGCCACGGGCTTTTGAGACGCGCCGCGAATTTTTCCGTTTACATTTCCCCGCCGCTCTGCTATAATAAAGGCGCGAAATAACGCACTGAAAGGAAGATTAAACCATGAGCGTATTGCGTATCGGCATCATCGGCACGGGCGGCATCGCCCATTCCCACATTCGTTCCTATCTGGATATGCCCGACGTGGAGATCATCGGCGCGTCCGACATCGTGCCCGGCAAGGCGCGCGCCTTCCTGGACGAGTTCGGCCTGACCAATGTGCCCGCCTTCGAGAATAACGACGACTTACTCGCCCTCAAGCCCGACGGCGTGTCCGTGTGTACCTACAACACGCAGCACCACGTCTGCGCCTGCCAGGCCATGCGCGCCGGCGCGCACGTTCTGTGCGAAAAGCCCATGTCCGTCACGCTCGATCAGGCCGTTGAAATGGCCAAATGCCAGAAGGAGACCGGCAAGATCCTGACCATCGGCTTCCAACCCCGCTACGGCGAGAACATGAAGATGATCAAGCATCTGGTGCGCTCGGGCGAGCTGGGCCATATCTACTACATCCAGACCGGCGGCGGCCGCCGCCGCGGCATCCCCGGCCGCACGTTCGTGCAGAAGGATCTGGCCGGCGTGGGCTGCCTGGCCGACATCGGCTGCTACGGCCTCGACATGGCGCTCAACGCGGTCGGCTACAGAAAGCCGGTCACCGTGTCCGCCTACGCGTCCGATTACTTCGGAAAGAATCCCGAATACTACGATCCGGTCAAGGGCGGCGGCGAGTTCTCCGTGGACGACTTCACCTGCGCGCTGATCCGCTTTGAGGACGGCCTGGTGATGGACTTCCGCATGAGCTGGGCGATGCACATGGACACCATGGGCGACACGCTCTTCCTGGGCACCAAGGCTGGCCTGAAGGTCAAGTCCCCGCATCCCGAGGTCAACTGGGGCGGCGCGTGGGACGGCGGCGTCGGCGACATCTATCTCTACAAGGACATCGACGGCAATCAGGTCGAGGTCAAGATCCCCAAGAAGAACGAGGACAACAAGAAGAGCTTCTTCTTCCTCAAGTGCCGCGATTTCTGCGACGCGATCCTGAACAACGGCGCTTCCCCCATCCCGTGGCAGGAGATCATCTACAATCAGGCCATCATCGACGGTATCATCCGCTCGAGCGCCTGCGGCCACGAGGTCGAGGTCAACGTGCCCGAAATCTGATCCACAGGCTCAGCGGACGCCCACAAGCGCGGCGTCCGCTTTTTTTGCGCGCAGCCGCTTGAAAAAGTCGATCGCATCCGCTATAATAATACAGATCATTCAAACTACACAGCGATATAGGAGGATCACCGATATGGAAAACAACAAGCGCCCGGAATCCATGCAGCGCATCACAACGCCCGAGCTGGCCAACGCGTTCATCGATGAGCAGATTGCCGCGGTGCGCGCGCAGGTGGGCTCGAGCAAGGTGCTGCTGGCGCTCTCCGGCGGCGTGGATTCGTCCGTCGTGGCCGCGCTGCTGATCAAGGCCATCGGCCGTCAGCTGGTGTGCGTCCACGTCAACCACGGCCTGATGCGCAAGGGCGAGAGCGAGCAGGTCATCGAGGTGTTCCGCAATCAGCTGGACGCCAACCTGATCTACATCGACGCGACCGACCGCTTCCTTGACAAGCTCGAAAATGTGTCCGATCCCGAAAAGAAGCGCCACATCATCGGCGAGGAGTTCATCCACGTGTTCGATGAGGAAGCGCGCAAGCAGGAGGGCATCGATTTCCTCGCGCAGGGCACAATCTATCCCGACATCATCGAGAGCAAGGGCGTGAAGGCGCACCACAACGTGGGCGGCCTGCCCGAGGGTCTGTCCTTCCAGCTGGTCGAGCCGATCAAGCTCCTCTACAAGGACGAGGTGCGCATGGTCGGCGTGGCGCTGGGTCTGCCCGCCGCCATGGTCTATCGTCAGCCCTTCCCCGGCCCCGGTCTGGGCGTGCGCTGCCTGGGCGCGATCACCCGCGACCGCCTGCACGCGCTGCGCGAGGCCGACGCCATCGTGCGCGAGGAGTTCGACAAAAACGGCCTGACCGAAAAGGTGTGGCAGTTCTTCGCCGTGGTGCCGGATATGCGCTCCACCGGCGTGCGCGACGGCAAGCGCGCCTTCGACTGGCCGGTGATTCTGCGCGCGGTCAACACGGTGGATGCGATGACCGCCACTGTGCCCGAGCTGCCCTGGAATGTGCTTGAGACCATCACGCAGCGCATACTCGCCGAAGTTCCCGGCGTGTGCCGCGTACTGTACGATCTCAGCCCCAAGCCGATTGCGACGATCGAGTGGGAGTGAGTTTTTGAAACTCCGAACCCGTTGCGGCACAACGATTTTGCGGTTTTATATCTCTCTTTTGATAACGATTTGATAACGCT
>SFOF01000341.1 GCA_004552515.1 Clostridiales bacterium | reverse complement strand
GCTCTTCCGATCTAGTCGATACTGCGCGGCAATCCGCTCCTGGGCGAGATCGCCTATGTGTGCGAGAACATCGATCAGGTTGTGACGACGCAGAGCGTCTTTTACAGCATAGACGACTTCATAACCGCCTATAATATAGAAGGAATGGACACGAGCGTGTTTCGCTCCTATCTGGGCGAGAGCGAGCGTCTGGCGACTGTGCGCTTTTATCCCTGCACGCGCCTGTCCAGCCGCTATGCCGCGCCGGCGTTTGACGCGGCGTTCTGCTGCGCCATTCCGCTGGACACGGAGCACTACACGATCTCAAAGGGCGTGGCGTACGCGTTTTTGCGGCTGGACGAGCTGATGGACGTGGCGATTTCGAGCCGCATCCGTCCCTATGCGTCGTTCAGGCTGTACGACAACCGCATGGGGCGCGGCGACGTGTGCCTGATGAGCTATGGCGAGGAGATAGAAAACGGCTTTGAGACGGTGCTGGTGAATGAAAAGGGCACGCTGCGCGCGGTCATTCGCGTGAGCAGCGGCTATATCGGCGCTCAGATGAGGAGCGTCAACCGCTTCATTGCGTTCATCGTGCTGGCGGCGGTGCTGGTGGGCGTGGGCACGGCCTATTGGACGGCGCACAGGCAGTATATACCGATGCAGCAGGTTATTGGTTCCCTGCGCGCGCGCAACCTGCTCATTTCGCCCGACCGCGACGAGTACAACGAGCTGCTCTCATCGGTGGACACGCTGATCAGCGAAAAGGAGATCGTGACGCGGCGCTTGAGCGACTATCAGGAATCGCTTCAGCGCAACATACTCGACCGCCTGTTTTCGAACACGCTGCTCAAGCAGGACGTGGAGGTCCTGCTGCGGCTGCAAATGAAGGATTTCCCGAAGCGCTTTGCGGTGTATTGCGGGCGTTTGTTTGTCGGTACGGCCGATTCGAACGATTCCATGCAGATGACGCTGGTTATGCTGCTGGATTATCTCAAGAAGAACCTGCCGGCCAACGCGATCCTGCACTCGACCGACACGGCGACCTTCGGCCTCCTGTATCCGTGTGAAAATGGGCTGGACGCGGCGGAGGAAACGCTCCAGCGGACGCTCAATTCGGCATCCGAGCGCTTTTCGGCGCACGTTTTGCTGATTCGCGGCGGCGTGTGCGAGAGCATGAGTCAGATTGGATCGTGCTTCGAGAAGGCGCAGATGAGCTACATCGAGGATTACGGCCAGTATCTGACCGACGGCGTGTCGATCGTGCCCGTGCAGGAGCGCGCGGAGGCGGACGGCCGCTGGTGGCTGAGGCGCTTGCAGGCGCTCTATCAGATGATGGCGGCGGGCAACGCCGAGCGCGCGGTGGAGGAGATGCGCGAAATCTACCTCTCGAGCGGCGACGATATGCCCATCGATATGCGCGAGCGCTACACGATGCTGCGCGCCTACATCCTCATGTCCTGCCCGGAGATCCAGGAGGATATGGCGTGCCCGGAGATTCCGAGCTTCGAGCCGGCGATGCCGCAGCGCGAGCAGCTGGAATCGCTGGAGCGCGCGGTGCGCGAGGTGTGTACGCACGTCGTGGAATGGGAGACGGACGCGATGGACGAGCGCGTGAACACCTATGTGGACTATATGGAGCAGCATTTCGACGATCCG
This sequence comes from Clostridiales bacterium, assembly GCA_004552515.1. GTDB lineage: Bacteria > Bacillota > Clostridia > Christensenellales > Aristaeellaceae > Firm-10. The sequence goes on along the minus strand of SFOF01000341.1, from coordinate 3,158 downwards.
GAGCTGTGCGCGTCCTCGCTGGCGAACGAGTTCCATGTGTCGGAAAAGTATCTCTTTACGCTGTTTAAGAAGAAAACGGGCTATTCGCCCACGAGCTATCTGCACCACATCCGCATGGAAAAGGCGGCGCAGCTGCTGCGCGAGACGGACGACACGGTGCAGAACATCAGCGTGCAGGTGGGCTTTGCCAATTTCGGCACGTTCTACAAGGCTTTCAAGCGCGAATTCGGCGTAGCTCCCGGCAAATTCCGAGCAGGCTGAGCCTGCATCCACACCGCTTCGCGCACGCAACCAGACTCCGCGCCGCTTGGGGGGCGGCTCGAGTCTGGTCGTTGGTGCGTGTTGGTATGTCCGCTATACAGCCGACCCGTCCGACCATAGGTCGGAGCCGGACGGGTCTTAACCGTGTACCTGAGTGACGGCCGAGGTGTAGTGGCTCGATTGAAAGCGTGCGCTAGCTGAAAGGTGGAGCGCGAGGGCGGGCACGCGTAGTGCGTTCGATTGCGCGAGGTTGCTTGCTGGAAGGTGGAGTGCCGGCGGTTAAGGGGCGTCTGAACGGGCGAATCGTTGAGGAGCTGCCGCAGCGGTTCTGTTGAAGGGCGCGGAGAGAGAAATTTATCATGCGAGCGCCTTGAACGGGCGCGACGGCGGCTGCGCTATATAATTTAGGAAGAAACTGCCGATGGGAGGGATTTTCATGCAGACCTATGAGACGATTCTGGCGCGCCGGAGCGTGCGCCGCTTTACCGAGCGGCCGATCGGGGACGAGATCATCAATCGGCTTCTGAACTGCGCCATGGCCGGGCCGAGCGCCTGCAATTACAGGCCGTGGGCGTTCTATGTGGTGAAAAACGCGGAAAAGCGGGAGGCGCTGCGCCATGTCAGCCGGTTTTCCAACCTGGATTCGACGCTGAACATCGTCGTTGCGGGCGATCTGTCGCGCTCGATCACTCGCGCGGATAACGATTTCTGGATCCAGGACTGCGCGGCGGCGACCGAGAACATCCTTCTTGCGGCGACCGACGCGGGGCTGGGCGCTTGCTGGTGCGGACTGTATCCGATGGCGGCGGCAGTGAACAAGGTGCGCGCCGCGCTCGATCTGCCTGAGACGATCGTGCCCATGGCGCTGATTCATCTGGGCTATCCTGCCGAAGCACCCGAGCCGCGCACGCAGTACGATGCGGAGCGCGTTCATATCATCGAGTAACATGGAACAGACTTCGGTCTGTATGGCGAATGAAGGCACGAAACCAGACCAAAGTCTGCCTAAATAGATTCGGTGCAGCGGCTCTGAGCGGGGCGATCCACTTGCAGACTGGAGGAAATTGTTCATGCGGGAGGCGGACGAAAAAGCGTATATGAAAAAAGACGGCTTTTCATGCGAGAGCCGTCTTTTTGCGTCGCGGAACAGGATGGGGGAGCCTTGATACGGCCGATGTGCTTGCAGATGGCGCGGCGAGGAATGTCGTCCGTGCGGAGCTGCACAGGATTGCGATGCGACGAAAAAAGCGTATATGAAAAAAGGGCGGCTTTTCATGTGAGAGCCGTCTTTTTGTGCCGCGACGAAGAGACGATGCTTACTGGACTGGTGCATTGCGCTGTGCCATCGCTCGGAGGAGACGGGGGAAGAGGAAATGGTTGCGACCGACATTGTAATGTGTGCCATCGCGGCATCGAATGTATTGCGCTGTTAGCCAGATATACAAAAAGACCTGCCCGATTCCAATTTGAGGTCGGGCAGGTCGCGCTGTATATGAGCTAGCATTTCCTGTATTGCGCGGCAGCGAGTGGCCATGCCGGCTTAGACGACAGTGCCGGTTATGGCGTAGAGGTAGGAGAAAACGCAGGTGAGGATGATCGAGAGGATCATTGCGACGAGATAGGCGCTTTTGCGGCGGCTGATGACCGCGAGCATTGGATAGAGCGGATACATCGCCGTGATCAGGCGCGGGCCGCTCAACAGCCAGCTGGGCGAGAGCGTCAGGGCCATGTAGAGCCAGGCGTACAGGCCGTCGCCCGGCTGAATGACCGTGCAGAACGAGAGCACCATGAGCGCTGTGGCGAAAATCGCGATGGACTGCGGAATCCATGTGCCCAGCTGCCAGCCCAGATCGCCATAACTGAAGGCCAGATCGATCGAATAGCGCTGCGTTTTCCAGATCGAGCCGAAGCCCTGGCTCCAATAGTCGCGCAGCGTATTGACGAACGCCACGGGCGAGCCGGCCACCAACGCGTTGATCAGCATATACGCACAGGTGCCCAGCGGAATGAGCAGGCAGAGCAGTATAAACGCCGCCAGCAGACGGAAAAACCGCGCGCGATGCGTGCGATAGAGATTCAGGCAATGCAGGTATTTCAGCATTTCCAGCAGAATCGGCACGATCACCAGCACGCCCGCCAGCCGCGTCGCCGCGCTCAACATACCCAGCAGCACCGCAGGCAGGAACGCTCGATTGCGCGCGCACAGCACCGCAAGCAGCGTCAGCATTAGAAACAGCGACTCTGCGCACGGTACCGAGAAAAACAGCGACAGCGGCGAAAACATCATCAATATCACCGCGCGCCGCGCCGCCCGCTCGCCATGCTCCGCGCCCACCAGCCGGAACAGCGCCCAGCCCGCCACCAGCAGCGCCAGATTCGACACCAGAAAGCCCGCGAACACATAATGCCCGAAGCACAAAAACGCAAAAAAACGCACCAGATATGGATAAAGCGGCAAATAATTCAACATATCCGGCGCGGACGTATAGCCGTTGCGCGCCAGATTGATGTAGCCCGCCGCATCCCAGCGCACCCAGTGGCTGATCGCCGCGTGAAACAGCTCGTCCAGCGAGCCGGCCAGGCAGCTGCTCACCATCGCTGCGGCCAGTATCAGCAGCCGGCTGAGCAGCATCAGGCACAGTATCCACACGATCAGGTGAATTTGATTGTGCAGCGCCCACTCGTTGCGCTTTAATCTGCGCCGCAGCTGCCGCGAAATCACCGACGGCTCGACCTCCGGCCCCTGCGGCTCCAGCGCCCGCCGGTCGATCAGCCGCCGAACCAGAGGCCCGAACTCAATGCCTGGCGCCAGCGGCTCGGCCAGATAACGCAAAACGAGTATGACAAAAGAACATCCCGTTATGGCCGCCAACAGCCACGGGACGAGTGATGAGAGC
>SFOF01000340.1 GCA_004552515.1 Clostridiales bacterium | reverse complement strand
CCGGCGACTTTTCATTTTCATACTGTGCTATCATTTTCTTTCCGCCGCCGCTGTAGCCGGTAAGCGAAAAGGCTGTAAGCAGTGCGTCCTTTCCAATTATCCCTGCCTCGGTAAGTGGAGAGACCATAGCTATAAATCCGCTGGCGTGGCAGCCCGGTACCGCGACACGGCTTGAGGTTTTGATGCCGTTCCTTAAATCAGCCGACAGCTCGGGAAAGCCGTACACCCAGTCAGCTGCCGTTCTGTGTGCCGTCGAAGTGTCGATCAGCCTTACATTGCAGTCACGGCTCAACTCTGCCGCTTCGACAGCCGCCGCGTCGGGCAGGCAGAGAAAGGCAATGTCTGCGGCGGCAAAATATTTTTTGCGCTCGGCGCTGTCCTTTCGCTTGCGATGAAAAAGAATCGGCGAGCCGTGCCGCGGGGCATGACGCGCCGAACAGAGTGAGTGAAACGTGCTTTACGAAAAGTCCGGCGCGCCTTCAACGCCCCATTCGGAGAAATCCTGATGCATGACGGTCTGGCCGATGGCTTCGGCGATGCTCCAGACCGGCGCGTCGTCGCCGAAGGCCTCGTCGGCGCCCGTAAAAATGCTGATCTTGTAGAACAGGCCGTCCAGACCGGTGAGCGCAATGCCGTACAGCTCGCTGCTGGCGCTGGGCTTCGTGTTGCGGTAGAGCAGGATCTCGGAATCGCCGTCCATGCGGGTGGAGATCTCGGCGGTGCGTTCCTGCTCGATCATCTCCTTGAAATCGTCATAGGTCAGATCGTCCTCCTGAAACACGCGCATTTGCAGCATGAAATCCGCGTTGCCGCCCAGCAGCACGCAGCCGTATGCGGCGAACGTCTCGTCGCTCTCATAGCTTTCGTAGTCCGGCGGCACGGCGAGCGCAACGCCGCCGTATATATAGCCGATGTAGCCCCAGCCGTCTGTGGAGAGCGGCGGATCGCTTTCGGCCAGAACGCAGAGGGGAACGAGCGCAAGCAGCGCGGCAGCCAGAACCAGAGCCAGTGTTCTTTTCATTGTCAAGTCCTTCTATATGATCGTTGTGTCCGCACGATGCGGGGGGCGTCAGGGTTTTTCAGCCGGTCCATTCGAGCGGCGCGCTTTTCAGTCCACCGCATCCTCGCCGGAATCGATCGCGTCGTCGCGGTCGCGGCGCACGTCGGAAACGCTGTGGCCGAAATGCGCGCGGTATTTGCGGCGGAAGCTCGATTCGTCCAGATAGCCCACGGCGTGTGTTATATCGCGCAGCGGCATATCGGTCGTGCGGAGCAGCTCGTCGGCCTTCGTCAGGCGGATGCGGGAGAGATATTCGATGTAGGACATATTCGTGTTGGCGCGGAACAGGCGGCTCAAGTAGGTCTTTGTCACGCCGGCATAGTCGGCCACCTGCTCGTAGGAGAGATCGTTTTCGGCGTAGTGCGTCTCGACATATTGCAGCACGCGTGAGAATATGTCGCTGCGCTCCTCGTCCGGCTCGCGGCAGGCGCGCAGTATGTCGCCAAAGCCGCCGGCAAAGGCCGCGCCGTCCTCGGGATTGAGCGTGGAGAGCGCCTTCACGGCGTCCTCGCGCCCCGCGTCCTTGAACACGGTCAGCGCCGCCTGGACGATGCAGCCGCGCAGATAGCTCCTCTCGGCGCTGGGGGTGTCCGGCTCAGAATCGATGAGCGCGAGCAGCGCGTCGAGCTGACCGGCCGCCTCGGCAAAATCGCCGCGCGTCAGGCTGTCGGAAAACGCGGTCAGGAGGTCGAAATTGAACCACGGCCGTGCGGCGGGCGCGGCGTTCTTCGGCGGGACGCAGCAGACGAACGGCTCGTCGCCCACGATCAGGCGGTTGTCCAGTTCCTTCAGGGCTTCCGTGCAGGCATAGCTGACCATCGTCAGCGGCTGATAGACCTGACTGGCCGCGACGATCGACTTCGCGCCGCACTGGGCGATCAGGTGCTCCGCGTCGGCGCGGCGCAGCGACTGATCCTCGTCGGCGTTGGGCAGCTCGCCCAGGAAGAGCAGCACGCGCCGTCCGCTCAGGCGGGTTTCGCAATAGAGCCGGTCGGCGAGCGCGCTTTCGGCCTCCTGCGCCGGGCAAAGCGCGCCGACATAGAAATATTCCTCGTTGAGCGTCAGGCCGCACTCGCGCAGCAGGCTGTCCATCGCGCCGCGGTCGCTGATTTCGGCGCTGCCCTGAAAGAGGATCAGCGCGATCTGCTGGCGCAGGCGGCCGCGATGGCTGACAAAGCTCTGCTCAAGCCCCTGCTGCTCGGCGCGCATTTGGCGGAAGCGCGACACGATCACGCCGAATTCCTCGGCCTTGGGGATCTCGGGCGCGCTCACGCCCTGCACATAGTCCTCGACCGCGCGCAGACGGCTCCAGCGGCGGCGGCTCAGATAGATCGACACCAGCGCGGAGGCCAGCATACCGACGCACAGCATGACCGTGCCGCTTGCCTGGGCGCGCCGTACGTCCTGATACATGACAGCGCGATCATAGCGCGCCGATATGGTTACGCCGTCGAACACATCCGATTGGATCGAC
>SFOF01000339.1 GCA_004552515.1 Clostridiales bacterium | reverse complement strand
TTCAACGGCGCGTCGGCGCGTCAGCCCAACGCGCGCGAAGGCGGCATCGCGGCGGAGATCATCCGCGCGCGGCTGGGCGAGGACAAGACGTGGCAGCAGGCGCTCGAAGCGCTGTGCGCCGCTGAGAAGAACCTCACCGTCATGACCGGCTGGTTCGTCTGCGGCGCGGAGACGGAGAACGGCGCGATCCGCGCCATCGAGGCGCAGAATGTCATGGACAACCGCCATATCCGCATTCATGGCCGGCAGTTCATCGACACGGCCTGCCTGACCTTCGATACCGACATGACCAACCCGTCGCTGCTCAATCTGGCGACGAAAATCCCGCGCACGCTGGTCACGGACTATGTGCTGGAGGCGTTCGACGGGGAGCGGTGGCATGAGCTGGCGCGCGTGACGAGCAACAACCTGCGCCATCGCGTCCACCGCTTCGCGCCCATCGCCGCTGAACGGGTGCGCGTGACCATATTCGATTCCGGCGATCACAAAACGGCGCGGCTGTTTGAGATCCGGCTCTATCATGAATAAATCGATTCACAGGCGGAGGCTTTTGAGCTTCCGCCTTTTAATTTTACACTTGACAGACACGCCGTACATATGTATAATAACAAAAGATGCAAAACATAGATAGCGCAACGATGGTTTCTTAAAAAGGAGGCTGCTATGAAGCTCAGTGAAGGCTGCCGGGCGCTGGCTGTGGCGGCGGGCGACGCGGCGGCGGCGATCTGGTTCGGCGTGTACGCGCCCTTTGCGCTGGCCGGAAGCCGGATCGGCGAATACTTTTCGAAAAGAAGGCGGAGGAAGGCATGAAAATCCTCGTGTTTAACGGAAGCCCGAAGAAGGTCAAAAGCGATACCATGCACATGACGCGCGCCTTCCTGGACGGCATGAGGGACGCGGGGGCGCAGGACGCGCGCGGCGGCATCGACGCGGGGCTGCTCGAGCAAATCGCGTCGCCCATGATCCCGGAGGATGTGTACGCGAATATTGCCAACGGCGGCGTGTAAAGCGTCCGCACGGTCAATTTGAAAGGATGGTGCTCGCTATGAAGGTTGTCTATGAACATAAGCGCGCCATGACGCTCATTGGCTTTTCGGAGCGGATCCGTCAATCGGAGGGCCGCGTCCAGTGTCCCGCGTTCTGGGCGGACTATGCGCGCCGGTATAAGCGGCTGTGGCAGGGCGCCGAGCCGGAAAACGGCGCAGGAGAGGGCCGTGCCTGACAACGGAATCGGCCAGTACGCGCTGTGCGTGATGGATGAGCCGGACGAATTTGAATATGTCATTGCCGGCGAGGATCGCGGCGGCGAGGTTCCCGAGGGCATGAAGCTGTATGCGCTGCCCGAGAGCGAATACGCCGTGTTCACCGAGCGCGGCGCGCTGCCCGAGTCGCTCCAGCGGCTCAACGCGGCGGTGTGGGGCGAGTGGCTGCACGGCGAGGGGAGGGCCTGCGAGGGCAACGGCGATACGACGGTCGAGGTCTATCCGGCGGGCGATCCGAAACGCGCGGACGACGAGTGCGGTATCTGGGTGCCGGTGAAGAGGAAGGCGTGAGCGGCATGGACGCGGAATTTGTCACGCTGACAGAGGAAAACATCGAGCGCGAGCCCCTGCGCCGCAGCATCTGCGCGAAGGTGAAGCATCCCGGCGCGGCGGCCAGGCGCGCCTGGCTGAGGGACACGTCTTTCGCAAGCTGAATATCAAGGGCTGCGCGTTCATGGGATACGCGCCGCTCGAGACGGCATGGACGCCGGTTGTGGGCGATCGCTTCCTTTTATATACTGCCTTTGGACGCAGGACGCTATGGCCGCCTGATGGAGGAGCGCATTGCCGACGCGAGGGCAGAAGGCCTGGTCGGCCGATCAGCGCTTTGCGGAGAAATTCGGCTTCCAGCCGATGAAACGGAGGATGGCCATACGCTCCTGGCGTGTTCAGCAACTGGGCGGTGTTCCATAAGGGGCGCTTTGTGACGCTCAATCAGATCGACGCGCCCGCCATTGACAGGCTGATCGCTCCGTAAAACTGAAAAAAGGCGCGCCGCCCGTCCCGAAGCATGGGGCAGGCGGCGCGTTTATGCGCGATGGAGAACGTCAGGCGGGATTAATCGTCGTCGTCATCGTCATGATCGTCATCATCGTCATCATCGTCATGATCGTCATGATCGTCGTCATCGTCACGATCGTCGTGGTCATCATCGTGATCGTCGTGATCGTCATCGCGATCGGGTTGGCGGTTGTTGTTCGCGGGAGCAGGCTCGTTGCGGTCAATGTCGTATTCGAGGATGCTGCCGGTGGCCGCGTCGATCTCGTATTCATACTCGGCGTTGCCGCTGACGAATTCGATTTCGTATTTGCGCAGGCCGTCGTCCTTTTCCAGCTTGGCCTTGGTGAAGGACACATTGGAAGCGGACAGACCGGCGTGCTTCAGCGCGATGCTCTTGGCCTGATCCACGCCGATATAGCTGGACGTGGAGGGCTGAGACGTGGCGCGCGTTTCGAGACTCCGTTCGCGGATCGCGCCGGTGGCCGCGTCGATCT
>SFOF01000338.1 GCA_004552515.1 Clostridiales bacterium | reverse complement strand
CTCACTTTGTTTTTACTTGACATTCATCCGAAATCGGACTATAATGGCCTTTGTCTGATTTCGGACATAGGAGGCGACGCCATGTTGGACACACCCGAAACCATGCGCGCGTTTAACCGCATCATTCTCGAAAACAACGAGCTGTATCGCGATGCGGCGCGCGCCCTCAATCTGTCCGAGAATCCGTTCTGGATCCTCTATTCCCTGCGCGACTGCGGCGGCGCGATCACCCAGAGCGAGCTTGTCCGCCGCATGGGGACCTCCAAGCAGACGGTCAACTCGGCGCTCAAGGCGCTGCTGCGGGACGGCCTGATCGTCCTCGAGGAGGGGCATCGCGCCAAGCCGGTCTCGCTGACCGAAAAGGGAGAAGCGCTGTGCGCCGCGTCGGTCGATATTGTGCGCGCACAGGAGGAAAGCGCGCTCACATCGCTGACTTCAGAAGAGCAGGCGCAGATGATCGCACTCTTCGACCGGTGGACGCAGGCTCTGCGCGCCCGTCTGGCCGAAAATGGCCTGGCTCATGCGCAATCCGCACGAAAGGAATGAGCAAACGCCCATGAATATCCAGCTGTCCGACCATTTCAACTATCGCCGGCTGTTCCGCTTCACGCTGCCCTCGATCGTGATGATGATCTTCACGTCGATCTACGGCGTGGTGGACGGCCTGTTCGTCTCAAACTTCGTGGGCAAAACGCCGTTCGCCGCGATCAATCTGGTCATGCCGTTCATCATGATTCTGGGCGGCGTGGGCTTCATGATCGGCACGGGCGGCAGCGCGCTCGTCTCGAAAACCATGGGGCAGAACGAGCCTGAGAAGGCCAACCGCATATTCTCCATGATGATCGAGCTGACGCTGCTGGTCGGCGCGCTGCTCTCCATCGTGGGCATTGTATTCATCGAGCCGATCGCCCGTCTCTTCGGCGCAAGCGAGGCCATGCTGCCCGAGTGCGTGCTCTATGGCCGCATCGTGCTCGCCTTCAACGCCGCGTTCATGCTGCAAAACGTGTTTCAGGCGTTCCTCGTCACCGCCGAACGGCCGCACATGGGGCTTTGCGTCACCGTGGCGGCGGGCGTGACCAACATGGTGCTGGACGCGCTGTTCATCGCCGTATTCAAATGGGGCGTGGCGGGCGCGGCCATCGCCACCGGCCTGAGCCAGTGCGTGGGCGGCCTGATCCCGCTGATCTATTTCATCCGCCCCAACAAAAGCCCGCTGCGCCTGAAGCTCGCCGCCCTTCAGCTGCCTTCCATACTGCAAGCGTGCGCCAACGGCTCCTCCGAATTGATGAGCAACATCTCCGGCTCGCTGGTGAGCATCGCCTACAACGCCCAGCTGATGAAATACGCCGGCGAGAACGGCGTGGCGGCCTACGGCGTATTGATGTATGTGCAGTTCATATTCGTCGCCATCGACGTGGGCTACGCGGTCGGCTGCGCGCCCATCGTGGGCTATCATTACGGCGCTCAAAATCACGGCGAACTGAAAAATATGCTCAGAAAGAGCCTGTTCCTCATGAGCATAAGCGGCGTTATGCTGACGCTTCTGGCCGCCGCGCTGGCCGCGCCCCTCGCGCGGCTGTTCGTGGGCTATGACCAGGCGCTGTTCGACATGACGCGCCACGCCTTCCGGCTCTTTTCACTGTCCTTCCTGCTGGCGGGTATAAACATCTATGTGTCCTCGTTCTTCACCGCGCTCAACAACGGCGCCGTGTCGGCCATCGTGTCGTTTTTGCGCACGCTGGTGTTCCAGATGCTCTGCGTGCTGGTGCTGCCCATATTCTTGGGCATCGACGGCATCTGGTGGGCCATGGCCGTCGCGGAGGTGTTCGCGTTCATACTGTCCCTCTCCTTCCTGATCGTCAAGCGGAATAAATATCACTATATGTAAGCGGCAAAACGCCGGAGACAGCATTTCGTCTCCGGCGTTTTTGTTTTTATGCGTTTTCCCGCGTGATCATGCTCATGGCCGATTGCAGCTCGTCGAGCAGCTGATCGAGCGAAATCGTGCCCGCGGCATAGCGGGAGCAGAGCGTCGTTATCAGCTCGCCCTCCGCCCCCGCGGCGCTCAGATAGGGCGAGGCGATATGCAGATTGAGCGGCGCGGCGGCGATCTGCGCGCGGTACGCCGCAATGGTCTGCGGCAGAACGTCATAGGGCGCATGTTCCCAGTTCAGCCAGGCGTCGTAATACTTCACCCACGCTTCCAGCTCGGTCGTGTCCTCGTCCTTCTTTTTCGCATCCTCGAGCGCCTGCGCATATTCTGCCCTGCGCTGCTCATTAAAGGCGCGGTATTTCTCATAGCCGTCCCGAACGTGCGGCTCGTTGTAATCGGGATGAACGGCGTAATACAGCCGAAGGTCGCCCCTGTCCATGCCGGCGATCTGCTCGATCAGCGTGATTGCCGCGTCCTTGTGTTTCGAATAGGGATTGATGAAGCATACGCTCATCCGCGCGTCGGTATACTGGACGTCGTTTTTATCGAACGTCAGCGGCAGAGCCGTGCTCGCGCGCCGGCAGCCGTACACTCTGTCCAGCCGACTCATCGGCCAGACGGGGCCGTCGTTGTCGCC
>SFOF01000337.1 GCA_004552515.1 Clostridiales bacterium | reverse complement strand
CGGCTCCGACTTTGTGGAAATGTATGTCGGCGTGGGCGCGGCGCGCGTGCGCGAGCTGTTTTCAAAGGCCGCGAAGGCAGGACGCGCCGTCATATTCATCGACGAAATCGACGCCATCGGCAGGCGCCGCGACAGCGCAAACGGCAGTGAGGAAAGCGACCGCACGCTGAACGCCCTCCTGAGCGAAATGTCCGGCTTCGCGCCGAACAGCGGCGTGATCGTGCTGGCCGCCACCAACCGCGTGGACACGCTCGATCCGGCGCTCACCCGCCCCGGCCGTTTCGACGCGCGCATCGAGGTGGGCCTGCCCGACCGCGCGCAGCGGCTGGACATATTAAAGCTGCACTGCCGCGCAAAGCCGCTCGATGAAAACGTCGATCTTGGCCGTCTGGCCGCCGACACGGTGCGCTTCAGCGGCGCGTCGCTCGAGAGCATGGTCAACGCCGCCGCCATCCGCGCGGCCCGGCGCGGCAGTCCGGTCATCACCGAGGGCGATCTCCACGCCGCGTTCGTCGCCGCCGTCGCCGGAGAGGACGGCCGCATCACCGCCGCGCGCGACGAGCTGGCTGTTATCGCGCTACACGAGGCCGGTCACGCCGTAGCCTGCCGCCTGCTCCAGCCAAAGCACCGCATCGAGCGCGTCAGCATACTGCCCGCGTCGGGCGGCGCGGCGGGCTACAATCTCACCGTGCCCGAGGAACGCGCGCTGCCCACGCTGAACAGCCTGAGCGCTCAGCTTCAAGTGCTGCTGGCCGGGCGCGCCGCCGAGCAGCTCTTTTCCCCCAGCCGCGCCAATCTGACCGCCGGCGCGGCGAACGATTTGTCTCAGGCGACCGAGCTGGCCGCGGCCATGACGCTTGATCTGGGGCTGGTCGGCCATCCCGCCGTCTCGCTGAGAGCGCTGTCAAAGAGCACGGGCGCTTCCCCGGCCGACGCCGCCGCGCTGACCACGCGCCTGCTGGCCGACTGCTACCAGGCCGTCACGTCGCTTCTGTCCGATCACGCCGAATGGCTGACGGCGCTCACACAGAAGCTGCTCGACTGCGAATCGCTCTCCGGCGCTGAAATCGATGCGTTCTTCGCCGCATTGGAGTCCGGGAAAAGCGCCGAATAGCGCGCCCCGCAAACCCAAGGGCAAGATAGTTTTCCCATTTTCATTCGGCAATACAAGCCGCTTTTCCTAAAAAGCGCACACAGAAAGCCGCGGCACAGCAATGCGCCGCGGCTTATACGTACATTTCATTTATATTAAGATAACGTATAAAGAAAACCGCATTTGAATGCGCGGACATTGGGCAAGAAACGTGTCAGCGATACGCCGCAAAGCGCCCCTCATGCGCCAAGTCCGCCGCAATAAACGCCATTTCCTCATGCGTGACCGTATAAAAGACGGCCTGTCCCGCGCGATAGAAGCACAAATCCTCCGGAAGTCTCTGTTCAATGTCAAAGACATTTCCCATCGCCTTAAGCCGATCGCGCGCGGCGGCGCAGGCTCTGTACATATTCAGCACCCTATGGCAATCGCGCGTCTGAGTGCCGGGCCATTCGCGGATTCCCGCCCTCTGTGCGGTCAGAAACGGCGCAAGCGACCGCAACAGCGCATCGTGAATGCAGCAATTCCGCTCCGCATAGGGGTGCCTTGTGACCGTGACGAGCGCACCGCATCCATCCCGCTCCAGCGCCGCATAGTTCTGCGCAATCCAATGCGCCATGGCCCTTCCCCCCATTCAGAAGCGCATACTTTTCAGAAAAAGCGCGCCGTCTCGTCCGCGCAAAATTCGCTGTCAAAGGAGCGCTTTCCCTCGTCTCGTGCGAAATCACCCTCCCCGAAAAATCCCAGACCGTTTTTCAGGATTTTTCATCCCGAGCCGCCTTGCGGTATGATTCTTCGGAACAGCCTTCCATCAAACACCGCAGGAAGCTCCCCGGCAAAGTTGCACAAAAGCTGCACAAGCGCCGATTCAAAACACCGGCATAAAAAAGTAAATCCCCTGAAACCTCAATGATTTCAAGGGATTTGTACCAGCGTTTGAAGCTTCCCATCGCGCTTGTAATTGTCGCAGGTGATTTGTTCAGCGCCTTTTTCTCAGCAAGATAGTCCTGAAACACTTCTTCAATGTTGACTTCTCGTCGAACTACTTTTGTTAATTTTCTTTTGACACCCATCTTTGACACTCCTTTTAGTCTATTCCACTCATCAGGGGTTCCGAAATAGGCTCTCTGATGTTATTATACTAAATAATCAGGGTGCCAAGTCTCTTTTGCCAAATCACAAGATATAGACAAAAAAGATGCGAAAACCACAATACTTAGTAGTTTTCGCATCTTACTGCGCCTTCAGGGACTCGAACCCTGGACACCCTGATTAAGAGTCAGGTGCTCTACCAACTGAGCTAAAGGCGCATATGGAGCGGTAGACGAGACTCGGACTCGCGACCTCCACCTTGGCAAGGTGGCGCTCTACCAACTGAGCTACTACCGCACAGCAATCAAGAGAGAATGGAAAGCCATCAATGGAGCGGGTGATGGGAATCGAACCCACGTAGCCAGCTTGGAAGGCTGGAACTCTACCATTGAG
>SFOF01000004.1 GCA_004552515.1 Clostridiales bacterium | reverse complement strand
CCAGCCGCTCGGGCAGCGACCAGTCGGTGTGCCGGAGCGTCAGGTTCTCAAGCCGCACGTCGCTCGCGTCGTGAACATTTATGATCGTCTCCACGACCGGCGCGGTCAGCACGGTGTTCTCCAGCGTCTCGTCCTCGCGCGGCAGATAGTACAATTTGCCCTCGGCGCGGTCGAGATAGAAATCGCCCGGTTCGCACAGGCCCTCGAAGATGTGCTCCACGCGGTATTTCGCAAAGCGCTTCTTCTGATCGTCCTTGAGCACAAATATGCTGCGGCGCTCAGATCTCACCTCGCGCGTCTCGGGATCAAACGACGCGATGGGCATATGCTCGTCCGTCCAGTAGTGAAAGACGTGTACCTCCGCGTCGGTCAGATTTCTGAAGTTCTTGATGTCGCCCTCGCGCGCGATGAAGCCGTATTCGCCGTCGAACAGGCCGCCGTTCATCGTCCATTCGGGATCGCGCGTGGACTCGATCCAGTAATAGCCCTCGCGCGGCAGATAGGCGCGGGTGCAACGCTCGCCGCTCGCGAACAGCGAATGGAAGAACCACTTGCCCTCGCGCACGTCGGGCAGCTCCGCCGTCCAGCAGCGCAAGCCGTGAAGTTCGCCCTCGGTCAGGTTGTCGATCACGCGGCCGCCGTCCAGCACGGCCTCCTCGCCGGTGCAGGCGCGGATGGTCAGCGGCATATTTGTCGCAATGTCAATCGTCTTGTCCACGGGATAAACGCCGCCGCGCAGTATGATCTCGGCGCGGCCGTCCCAGTAGCCGTCCTCCGCCGCGGCCATGCGCTTGACCGCCGCAGAAAGCGTTTTGAGCGGCGTATCCAGCGTGCCGCGCGCCTTGTCGTCGCCGTTCGGCGCAATGTAAAGCTCCATATCAGTCACCTCGTCGTATTGAATCGTCCCTCAAAGTATAACGGCTCGCGGCGCAGCGTGTCAAGCGGAAATTCAGCGCGGAAGGCGGTTTTCCGTACCCCAAACGCACAGCTGATCCAATACCTTCATCAGGGATTTTCCGCGCTCCGTCAGGGAGTATTCCACCTTCGGCGGGATCTGCGGATATTCTTTGCGCACAATCAGCTGATCCGCTTCCAGCTCCTTCAGATTGCTGCTCAGCGTCTTGTCGGTAACCCGCCCCAGATACCTCTTCATCTCATTGAAACGCACCGGCTCAAACTCCATCAGGCAATAGAGGATCACCATTTTATGCTTCCCGCTGATCAGCGACATGGTATAGCTGAAGCCGGTATCCTCAAAGTTGGCGTTCTCGATATATTTCTCCATGCATCCCATCGTTATAGCTTCCTTCCAAGATAGTACATATCAAAGATGATGGCACTTGTTTTTTGTCTCATGCCCGCTATAATAATAGCAGGAGGACAGAATGCTGTCAATCCGAAAACCATGAATGGAGGTTCATTCCATGAAGAAAGATCTGGGCGTAAAGCCTTACCTGTTTCCGATGCCCGTGCTGATGATCGCCACCTATGGCGACGGGGATAAAGTCGACGTGATGAACATGGCGTGGGGCGGCATCTGCGCCGAGAACATGGTGTCGTTGAACATCGACGACGATCATAAGACTTCCGAGAACATCAGGAAGCGCGGCGCATTCACGCTGAGCATTGCGGACATTCCCCACATTGAAGCCGCCGACTTCTTCGGCATTGCCACCGGCAACAAAATGCCCGATAAATTCGAGCGCAGCGGTCTGACTGCCGTAAAGAGCGAAAAGGTGGATGCGCCCATTGTGCAGGAATTCCCGCTGACGCTGGAATGCAAGGTCGTCGAGGACAAAATGGAGGTCTACGGTCACCATGTCATCGGCGAAATCGTCGGTGTGCTGGCGGACGAAGCGGTTCTCGACGAAAAGGGCAAGGTCGATCCCACCAAATTGAACGCCTTTGTGTTCGATCAGTTCCAGAGCGGTTACTATGCCATTGGCGAAAAGGTCGGGCAGGCGTGGCATACCGGCGCGCCGCTGATGAAAAAGCAATAATTCCATACAGCAGGAGCGTCCCCGAACAGCACGGGGACGCTCCTGTCCATATCTATGCTTCAGGTTTCCTCCTCGCTCTCCAGCGGGGACAGCGCGTCGGCGATTTCCTCCATCACCGGAATGGCCAGCCGGATCAGCTCCTCGGTCGATTTTGCGCCGGCGTTGAAATACAAAACCGCCGGTACGGTCGCCGAGAGCATGAGCGCGTTGGGATGGCGCGAGAGCGTCTCCAGCAGGCGATTGGGATCGGGCTTCGCGTCCGGCGCAAAGCGCATGGCCAGCTTGCCCCCCTTGAGCGACACCGTGTCCATGCCCAGCCGGCTGCACAGCCCCTTCAAATGCGCGATGTCGATCAGGTTCATCACGGGCCGCGCGGGCGAACCGAAGCGGTCGATCAGCTCGTCGATCACGTCGGCGCGGCGGGCGCTGCCGTTGATCTGCGCGATCTTCTTGTACACCTCCACGCGCTGCTTGTCGCTGGGCACATAGTCGCCCGGCAGATACGCGTCTATGCGCAGCTCCATGCGGGTGGTGATATCGCCCGCGGGCGGCGCTTCCCCGCGCAGATGGCGCACGCTTTCCTCGATCATCTTGACATAGAGATCATAGCCCACCGCCGACATATGGCCGCTCTGGCGGTTGCCCAGCAGGTTGCCCGTGCCGCGGATCTCCATATCGCGCATCGCCACGCGGAAGCCCGCGCCGAACTCCGTGAACTCGCGGATGGCGGCCAGCCGCTTGTCGGCGTTCTCGGAAAGCACCTTGCCCGGCTGCACGGTCAGATAGGCGTAGGCCAGCCGGTTGCTGCGCCCCACGCGGCCCCGGATCTGATACAGCTGGGCAAGCCCGAAGCGATCCGCGTCGATCACGATCAGCGTGTTGGCGCGCGGCACGTCCAGTCCCGCTTCTATAATGGTGGTACACAGCAGCACGTCGTATTTGCCCTCGTAGAAGTCGAGCATCACGTCCTCGAGGGCGTGCTCGCGCATCTGGCCGTGGCCGATCGCCACGCGCGCCTCGGGCACCAGCCGCCGCAGCCGCTCGTAAAAGCGCTCGATCGACTGCACGCGGTTGTAGAGCACATACACCTGCCCGTCGCGCCCCAGCTCGCGCAGAATCGCATCGCGGATCAGCTCGTCGGAATACTCCACGACGTAGTTCTGCACGGGATAGCGCTCCTCGGGCGGCGTGCGCAGAAGCGACATATCGCGTATGCCCACCATGGACATATGCAGCGTGCGCGGGATCGGCGTGGCGGAGAGGGTCAAAACGTCCACATTCTTCTTGAGCTTCTTGATCGCTTCCTTATGTTTAACGCCGAAGCGCTGCTCCTCGTCGATGACTAAAAGGCCCAGATCGGCATAGCTCACGTCGCTGCCCAGCAGGCGGTGCGTGCCCACGACGATGTCCACCGCGCCGGTCTTAATGTCCTCGAGCGTCGCTCTCTGCTCGGCGGGCGTTCTGAAGCGGCTGAGCATATCCACGCGAATGGGATAGCCGGAAAAGCGCTTCAATATCGTCTGATAGTGCTGCTGGACGAGTATGGTCGTCGGCGCAAGCAGCACGGCCTGCTTGCCCTCCACGACGCACTTGAAGATCGCCCGCAGCGCCACCTCGGTCTTGCCATAGCCCACGTCGCCGCACAGCAGGCGATCCATCGGGCGCGGCTGCTCCATGTCGCGCTTGATCTCGGCGATGGCGCGCTTCTGGTCGTCGGTCTCCTCATAGGGGAATTTGTCCTCAAATTCGCGCTGCCAGGGCGTGTCGGGCGGAAAGGCGAAGCCCTGCGCGTCGTGCCGCTCGGAATAGAGCTGCACCAGATCCTCGGCGATCTCGTCGATGTCCGCCTTGACGCGCGCCTTCTGCTTCTGCCATTCGCTGCCGGAGAGCCTGTTGAGCTTGGGCGGCGCGTCCTCCGAGCCGATGTACTTCTGCACGCGGTCGAGCTGATCGGTGGGCACATACAGCCGGTCGCTGCCCTGATAGCGGATGAGCAGATAGTCGTTGTAAACGCCGTCGGACTGTATGCGCTCCGTGCCCATGTACTGGCCGATGCCGTAGCTTTCATGCACCACGAAATCGCCGGCCTTGAGATCGGTGAACGCCTCCAGCTTCTGACCCGCCTTCCATGAGGAACGCGTCCTTTGCCGCGTCGAGCCATACACGTCGCTTTCAGTGATCACGGCGAATTTGATGGCGGGATAGCGGAACCCGCGCGAGAGCGAATAGGGCGTGGAGAGCGGTATGCCGGGCGTGAGGCGGCTGACGTCCTCGGCGTAGGGCACGGGGCTGCCCAGCTCCTCGAGCGTCCGGCTCAGGCGCTGGCCGCGCGCGGCGCCGCCCATCAGGAATCCGACGCGCCAGCCCTCCTTCTTCCACGTCTTCACATCGCGCGCCAGCTCGTGCATATTGCTCTGATAGCCGCCGCCGCTCAATCCCTCGAAGCGGAAAAGGCCGCTGAAGCGCAGATCGGGCTGGGACACGGCCAGCGGCATGGTCGCCACAGCCGTGCCCCCGGTCAGGCGGCGCAGCAGCTCGTCATAGCCGATGAGCAGCTCGGCCTGGCCGGGCAGCGCGTTTTCCCGCTCGAGCGCCACCTTGAACTGCTCTTCAAACTCGAGCATACGGTTCTCGCAGCGCGTGCGCAGACGGTCGGGCTGATCGAGCACCACGATGGGATTTTTGAGATAGTCCATCACGCAGGCGCACTGTTCGTACAGATAGGGCATCATCGATTCGGCGGCGGGGCAGGAGCGCGTCGCCCTCAGCGCCTCTACGCGGGGCAGGAACTGCTTTTCCAGCTCGCCCTGCGGCGCGGCGGGCTTATTCGCCGCCTGAGAAAACGCCCTGTCCGCGCTCATCTCGTCCAGCGAGGGCAGCTCGTCCAGCGCGTCGGAAATCTCGCGGGCAAAGTCGTCCCACGGGGTCAGGCCGAACTGCGCCTCGATCGCCCGCTGCCGGTTCCCCGCGCTCTCGCCCGCGCGCGCCTCGTCCTCCTCGCGCCGGCCAAGCGCGCGCAGTATGCGTTCAGCCGCGGCGCTCGCTTCATCAGCGGTGAGGAGCGTCTCGTTGGCGGGCAGCACCCACGCGCGCTCGATCTCGTCGGTCGAGCGCTGAGTCAGCGCGTCGAATTCGCGCAGCATATCCAGCTCGTCGTCGAAAAACTCCAGCCGCAGCGCCGACGCGCGCCCGACTGGAAACACGTCGATGATGCCGCCGCGCAGCGCGCACTGGCCGCGGCTCTCCACGATGTCCACGCGCTCATAGCCCGCGTCGATCAGTTTTGCCATGAGATCCTTCGGCTCGATCACCAGCCCGCGCTGGAGCTTGATCACGCCGCGCTTGAAGGAGGCGGGCGGCATGAGCCTGAACATCAGCGCGTCTACCGGCGCGACCAGCGCGCGCAGACCGCCCGCCAGCGCCGCGCCCATCGCCTCCACGCGCCGCGCCGCCAGATCGCCCGAGGCCGCCGCCACGCGCAGAAAGTTGATCTCCCGCGCCGGCAGCAGCTGCACGCGGCCGTTCATCAGCGCGAGCAGATCGTCGGTCGCCTTCTGCGCCAGCTGATCGGTCGCGGTGACGAAGAGCAGCATCCGGCCCGTCTCCCGCGCCAGACCCGCCAGCAGATGGAGCCGCTGGCTGTCGTCCAGCCCGGTGACGCACACGACGCCCGGCTTTTCCACCGCCTCGCGCAGCGCGCGATATTCGTCCATGTCGCCAAGGGGCGCAAACAGCCAGTTCATTTTTGCCGCCCCGTTCTTTTTGTCAATTTCAGCCATTTAACGCCCTCCTTGCAGGTACGCCGTCAGCCGCCGCAAAGCCCGTTCGCGGCGGTTTCATTCAATATATCGTTTATCGATTCATGCGGGCAGAACGCCGCGCCGAAGCGCAGCATCCCCGCCCATTTTATCGCGCTATCTCCGTCCCCCGCGCGCACTCACGCTTCTGCCGGAGCTACATCCGGCAAGGTGCAGCGCCGCGGCGGCCCGCTGTTCACGCGCACATGAAAAGCACAATCGCCCCGCCGCGTCAGCGCGGACAGACGCTTTTAAGCGGAACCGACATAGCACTGCCGGAGACTTGACCGGCTCTAATAAGCGGAGGCCGCACTGCGGCTGGCCGGTCAAGTCGTGTGGTACCCGGCGGCAGCAAGCGGAACCGGCATAGCACTATCGGAGACTTGACCGGCTCCAATAAGCGGAGGCCGCACTGCGGCTGGCCGGTCAAGTCGTGTGGTATCCGGCGGCAGCAAGCGGAACCGGCACAGCCGGCGCGGCAGCAAGCGGAACCGACATAGCACTATCGGAGACCTGCCCGGCTCCGACCTATGGTCGGGCAGGTCGTGTTGTATTGCGCGGCAGCAAGTGAAAGCAGGCTCAGCCTGCCAGTGCGGACATCACGTCGCGCTCGAACTGGCGCGCGATGTCGCTGCCGCCGCCCTCGCGCGCGATCAGGCACACGGCGGTGACCCTGTTCGCGGGATCGACCCAGAAATGCGTGCCGTACGCGCCGCCCCAGCCGTAGCAGCCCTCGGGCAGCGGCTGACCCTCGGTCACCTCGGTGGTCACGCGCATGGACAGCCCCCAGCGGCAGCCCTCGGGCTGATCGGGAATCTCAGCAGGCAGCTGCGGCGTGCGCATTTCGCGGACGCTCTCCTCGCTGAGGATGCGCACGCCGTTCAGCGCGCCGCCGCCCTCCAGCATCAGCGTGAAGCGCAGATAGTCGTTCAGCGTGCCCACCAGCCCCGCCGAGCCGCAGGGATAGATCTTGCGCACGCCGCCGTAGCCGCGCCGGCCGATCTCGAGCTTTTTGAGCGTGCCCGGCGCATACACCTCGGCGATCTGCGCCCAGCCGCGCTCGTCGGGTGTGTAGGTCATGCGGGTCATGCCCAGCGGCGTAAAGATCTCGTTGGACAGAAACGCCGGATAGCTCATGCCGGTCACGACCTCACAGATGCGCGCGAGCAGATTCATCGCCGCGACGGCGCTGTAGCCGCTGCGCGTGCCCGGCTGGAAGTCGAGCGACGCCTTCGCGCTTTCCTTCACAATGCCCTCGAGGGTATAGTCCTCATCCGGCAGCGCGTCGATCAGCTGATCCCAGCCCGCATTGCCCTGCCCCAGTCCGCTCGAATGGGTCAGTATGTCGCGCACGGTGATCGATCTCTTCGCCGGTTCCGTGCCGGTCACGCGCCCTTCAGCGTCCTTAACCGCCACGCGCATCCCGGCAAATTCGGGCAGATACGTCTCGACCGGCGCGTCGAAATCGACCAGAGCGCGCTCCTTCAGGATCATCATCGCCACGCCCGTGACCGGCTTGGTCATCGAGGCCAGGCGGAACATTGTGTCGCGCGACATTTTGCGCCCCGTCTCGAGATCGGCCACGCCCTGAATGTTCTGATAGACCGTGCGGCCGTCCACCGTCACGGCGCACACCGCCCCGGCAATGTCCTTCGCGTCGATCTTCTCCTTCAGGTGCGCGGCGATCGCGGAAAAGTCGTACTTGGCCCTCGGCTTTTCCTTTATGGGCTTTGCGGGCGCATACTTCTTGCCCTTTTCGGCGCACAGGCGGTTGGCCGCGTCCGCACCGCGCTCCACCAGCTCGCAGATCACGTCGCACGCGTCCAGATAGCCGTCGTAGGCCACCTTGCGCTCCTCGGGCGTTCTATAGGGCGCAAGCACCCAGTCGGCCAGATCCCAGCCCTGAGGCGCGCGGCCCGTGCCCACGCGGACGCGCGGAAAATCGTCGCGGCCGAGCAGATAGATGATCGAGCGCATCCCGTTGTGCGTGCCGGCGCTCCCCTTGGGACGAAAGCGGACATGCCCCGGCTCCAGATCGATGTCGTCGTACACCACGATCAGGTGATCCGGCTCGACCTTGTACCAGTTCATCAGCTCGACCACGCTCTCGCCGGACAGGTTCATGAACGTCTGCGGCTGAGCCAGCACGACGCGCTCGCTGCCGATGCGCCCCTCCGCCAGCTTCGCCTTGCACTTGAGCTTGTTAAAGGAGAGCCCCAGCCGGCCGGCCAGCAGCTCCACCACGTCGAACCCCACGTTATGGCGGGTGCGGGCGTATTTGTCGCCCGGATTGCCCAGCCCCACAATGACATACATAATGCTTTTCCTCCGCTGATATGTTTTCTTTTCCGCCGCGCGGACAGTTTGCCGCAGACATTTCCCACGCGCCGCGCAGCTCGCCAATACTACTTTCCAGCCGCGCCGTACTGCGCGCTTGCAAGCTCCCGCAGTCATCTCCACGCGCCGCGCAGTCCGCCAATCGCGCTTCCGCAAAAGGACAGGCCAAAAGAGGAACCGGGCGCGAAAGCCCGATTCCCCGCGGCGGGCCGAACAGCCCCGCTTTTATCCCCTGATCACCGTGAACGGCTCCACGACTCGATCCTTCTCCACCGTCGCGCCGCTGACCACGCACTTCTCCAGCCGCACGCCGCTTTCCACAACGGCGTTGCGCAGCAGACTTCCGCCGATCACGCAGCCGTCGCCCACGCGCGAAAAGGCGATCTGGCAGCCCGCGCGCAGCAGGCATCCCTCGCCGATCACGCACCCGCGGCCGATTTCGCAGTCGGGATGAATCACCGTATCGCGGCCGATCAGCACGTCCGGCTGAATGTACACGCGCTCCGGATCGATCATGGTCACGCCGCGCAGCATATGCCGGCGATTGATGCGCGCGCGCATGAGACGCTCGGCCTCGGCCAGCTGCACGCGGTCGTTCACGCCCATGCCCTCCTCAGTCTCGAGCGAGGGCACGCCGCGCACGATTTCGCCGTTCTCGGCCAGCAGCGCGATCACGCCGGAAAGGTGATAATCGCCGTTGCCGTCCGGCTCCAGCGCCTCGAGCGCGCGCACGAGCTTCTCCACGTCGAAGGCGTACACCGAGCGGCAGATCTCGGACAGCCCCAGCTGGTCGGCCCTGAGATCCTTCTGATCGACCACGGCGCGCACCGTACCGCCCTCGCGAATCACGCGCGACGAGCCGAAGGGATTGTCCACGCGCGCGGTCAGCACCGCCGCGGCGCACGATCCGCTCTCGACCTCGCTGACCAGCCGCGCCAGCGTCTCGCTCTGAATGAGCGGCTTGTCGCCCGGAATGACCAGCGCGACGCCCTGCCGCCCCCGAAGGCGCGACGCAACACTCTTCACCGCCCAGCCCGTGCCAAAGCCGTCCGGCGCCTGCCGGATGAATTCCGCGCGGCCCTTGTAGTGCGCGGAAAGCCGCTCGTGAGACGCGCCCACGACGACGATCTGCTCGCGGCAGACCGGATCAAGCGCGCGCATGACGTGCTCCACCATCGCGATGCCGCACACCTGATGCAGCATTTTCGGCGTCTGCGAGCACATGCGGACGCCCTCTCCGGCAGCCATCACCACAGCCAGTCTGTCCATGCAAAACGCTCCTTCTCATCCGGCGCTTCGCCGGTTTATTCACATCCGCGCGAGGAAAGCCCGCGCGGAAACCGTTTTCGCTTTCAGGCGTCAGTCCTCGTAGATCCAGTCGGACGGCTTAACAACAGCGCTGCCCCTGTCGCGATCGACCTCGCTGAGCACCATCAGCGCGGTCACGCCGTCCACGCGCTTCAAATGCGGCTCGGCGGTGGCGATCACAACGCCCGTGCCCACGACCTCCACGTCGAACTCGCGCATCAGATCGTGCATGCCGCGCAGCGTTCCGCCGCCCTTCATGAAGTCGTCGATGATCAGCGCCTTCTGTCCGGGCGTGACGGCGCGGCGCGCCAGCGCCATCGTCTCGATGCGGTCGCCCGTCTCACCGCTGATGTAGTTGATCTTGACGGCCGAGCCTTCATACGCCTTGGAATCGCGGCGGGCGATCACCAGCGGTACGTTCAGCATCTTGGCGGTCATCATGGCCACGGGGATGCCCTTCGTCTCCATGGTCAATACAAAGTTCGGATTCTTTTCGTAATAGCGGCAGGCCAGAATCTCGCCCATGATCTCGGACGCGTCCGAATCGCAGGTGATGTCCGTCGTATAGAGGAAATCGCCCGGCAGAAGCCGCCCCGGCCTGCTCAGCCGCCGGCTCAGCTCCTCCAGCGCGGCGATGCGCTTTTCGCGCGAGGGAATCGCGCGGTAGATCACGCCGCCCGCCGCGCCGGCCACGGTGCTCAGCCGGCCCAGGTCGAACTGCGCGAATGTATCGGCCAGTATGCTCAGATCCTCGCTGACGGTGGATTTGGCCGCGCCAAACATCTCCGTAAAGTGAGAGAGCGTGTAGAGCCGGTTGGGCGTGCCCGTGAGAACGCGGGCCATCGCCGCGAGCCGCTCGTTGCGTTTGATGCGATCCATTTTCTTTCGTTCCTTCCTTTCATTTGGCGAACGATTTGCAAATCCCCGCCAGTAAAGTTTATTATAAATCATACATTTCCATCTTGCCAGCCCGCTTTTACCCTTTCTTTGTAATTTAACGTTTCTTTAACGCCTGAGGCGGCGGTTCGGCCGGTTTGCGGTTGCCCCGCGGCGCGGCATGGCGTATAATGGTAGAAAAAAAATGGCTTTTTCCATCCCCGGAGGAAAGGATGATCGTCATATGTCTGCTGAAATGAGCGGAAAGCATCTGCACTTTATCGGAATCGGCGGCAGCTCCATGAGCGGGCTGGCGCGGTTCATGCTGCAAAAGGGCTGCGCCGTGTCCGGCTCCGACCGCGACGCCTCCCATAAAACCGAGGCGCTCGAAAAGCTGGGCGTAAAGATTTATATCGGCCATAGCGCCGAAAACGTCCACGGCGCGGATCTGGTGGTCTATTCGGCCGCCATAGCGGAGAGTAATCCCGAGCGCGCCGAGGCGAAGAGGCTGGGCATCCCGCAGGTTGAGCGCGCGGTGCTGCTGGGGCGGCTGATGAGCACGTTCGATCAGGCGATCTGCGTCTCCGGCACGCACGGCAAGACCACCACCACGTCGATGATCGCGCAGATCTTCGTCGAGGCGGGCGAGGATCCGGGCGTTCACATCGGCGGCGAGCTGGACGCGATCGGCGGCGGCACGCGCGTGGGCGGCGGCAATACGTTCATCGCCGAGGCCTGCGAATACAGCGGCAGCTTCTGGCACTTCTATCCCACGATCGCGGTGATCCTCAACATCGACGAGGATCATCTGGATTTCTATAAGGATCTGGATGACATCGAGGCGTCGTTCAGGCGCTTTGCGGGCCTTGTGCCCGAGGACGGCTGGGTCGTGGGCTGGGGCGACGATCCGCGCGTACGGCATGTTCTCTCCGCGCTGAAATGCCGCACGCGCACCTACGGCCTCGAGCCGTACAACGAGCTGCGCGCCGAGGATATTTCCTATGACGAGCTGGGCCGGCCGCGCTTCACCGTAACGCTCTACGGCCACCCGCTCTGCGAGGTCGAGCTGGCCGTTTCGGGCGAGAAGAACCTGCTGGACGCGCTGGCCGCGATCGCCGTTTCCGACATCGCCGAGCTGCCCATGAGCCGCGTGAGCGAAACGCTGGCCCACTTCACCGGCGCGCACAGGCGGTTCGACCTGACCAGCGTGACCGACGGCGTGCGCGTCTATCAGGACTATGCGCACAATCCCGCCGAGATGAAAACGGCCATCCACATCGCCGCCATGCAGCCGCATAAGACGCTCTGGGCGGTCTGGCAGCCGCACACCTACTCGCGCACAAAGGCGCTGTTCAACGGCTTTGTGGAGACGTTCGACGAGGCCGATCACATCCTCATCACCGACGTCATGGGCGCGCGGGAGAGCGATCCGGGCGACATTCGGAGCGAGATGTTTTTAGAGCCGCTGCGCGCGCGCGGCAAAAGGGTGGACGTGACCCCCACGTTCGATGACGCGGAGGCCTATCTGAGGAGTCACTGGCACAGCGGCGATCTGGTGATCACGCTGGGCTGCGGCAATATCGATCTTTTGAACGAACAAATTGCGAAAAAAGGAGATACGAAGCAATGAGTACTGTTTCCGAATGGCGAGGCTTCAGGCGAGAGGATTTCGAGTTCGAGGGTCACAAGTGCATATTCGTTCATCCTCATCAGCCCCGCGCCGATCGCGGCTGGGTGTGGCGCGCGGAGTTCTTCGACGCGTTTGCGCAGGTGGACGAGGCCATGGCGAAGGACGGCTACGCGATCGCCTACGTCGGCCTGTCCGATCGCTACGGCTGCCCCTCGGCGGTCGAGGACATGGAGTCCTTCCGCAAAATGCTGTGCGAGAAGTATGATCTCTGCGACAAGCCGTTCATTTTCGGCTTCAGCCGCGGCGCGCTCTATGCGGTCAACTACGCGCTGACCTATCCCGAGCACGTCGGCAAGCTCTATCTGGACGCGCCGGTGATGGATATCCGCAGCTGGCCGGGCGGACTGGGCATCGGCGTAGGCGCGCCCGCCTGCTGGGAGGAATGTAAGGAAATCTACGGCCTGACCGACGAGACGGCCAGGACGTTCGACAAAAATCCGCTCGACCGCGCCGAGGAGCTGGCGAAGCTGAACATTCCGGTCATCCTCGTGGCGGGCGGCGACGACAAGACCGTGCCGCTGTGCGAAAACGGCGAGCTGTTCGCCGTGCGCTTCCGCAAGGCGGGCGGCAAGCTGCGCATGATCGTCAAGCCCGACTGCGATCATCATCCCCATTCGCTGGAGGATCCCGCGCCGGTGGTCGAGTTTCTGGAGCGAAAGGACTGACGGGCCATGGCGGAAACCAAAACCAACGCGGTGCGCATCGTCGAATCGCACCATATTCCCTACACGCTGCACGCCTACGCCTCCAAGGAAGCCGTGGGTGACGTGGCCGAATCGGGCCGTCTGGGCGTGATCATCGCCGAGAAGCTCGGCATACCGGTCGAGGCGGTGTTCAAGACGCTGGTGACGCAGGGCGCGCACGGTGGCTACTATGTGTTCGTCGTGCCGGCCGCGGGCGAGCTGGATCTCAAGAAGGCGGCGCGCTCCGTGGGCGAAAAGTCGGTCTCGATGATTCCGGTGAAGGACATCAATAAAGTAACCGGCTATATCCGCGGCGGGTGCAGCCCGGTGGGCATGAAGAAGGCGTACGTCACGCGCATCGACGCGTCGGCGCAGGGGCAGCGCGCGATTTTCGTCAGCGCCGGACGCATCGGCCAGCAGATGGAGGTCAATCCTGAGCAGCTCGCGCAGGTATGCGGCGCCGAATTCGCCGATATTACGCAGTAGGCGGGCAGTGCCCGCGGCGGCTGAGCCGCTTCCACTCCGCTTCGCGCGCTACAACCCGACTCCGCGCCGCTTGGGGGCGGCTCGAGTCTGGACGCTTGAGCGTTTAGGAGTGTTTCTACGGTCGCCCGACCTGCCCGAGCAGCCGCAGTGCGGCCTCCACTTATTGGACTCGGGCAGGTCTTTCCGTCTACCCGAGTGCTGCGATGCGTAAGTGCGACAGGTCAATGACGGCAATTATTGAGATGCCGAATAAGAAACACAGATAACAGACAACAGATATAGGAGGCGCTGCCCATGAAGCCGATCGTCGGCGTCGTCCCGACGGCGCATCTGTTTGAGACGGACGATTTCTATAAGGACAACTACATATTCGTCAACAACTATGGAAAGCGCATCGCCGAAAACGGCGGCGTGCCCATGGGGCTGCTGGCCAGCGACGGACAGGCCTTCGAGGACGCGCTCGAGCGCTGCGACGCGTTCGTGATCTGCGGCGGCGCGCGGATATTCCCCTATCATTTTCAGACGGTCGAGCACGCCGTAAAGACCGGCAAGCGGCTGCTGGGAATCTGTCTGGGGATGCAGGTGATCCACAGCTATTTCATCGTCGAGGACGAAGCGAAAAGGCGCGGCTGGGCAGGCCCGCTCCTGGCGCTCTACGAGCAGATGAAGCGGGAAAAGTATATGTTCACGCGGCCCGTGGAGCACCACTGGGACGTTCACATGACGCGCACGACCATTGAGGAGACGAAGCACGCCGTCTCCGTCGCGCCGGACACGCTGCTCGCGCGCCTGACCGGCTCGGACGTGATCCGCGCCTCGACGATGCACCGCTACCGCGTGGACGCGCCCTCGCCGCGGCTCACCGTGAGCGGAAAAACGGCGGACGGCACGATTGAAGCGCTGGAATACGGAGACAGTCTAATGGGCGTGCAGTTCCATCCGGAGGTGGACAGCACGTTTTCCGCGCTGTTCCGGTTCGCCGCAGGGGAATAAACATCAAAAAATTCCCCCTTGCAAAACGGCGGTTTTACGGTATAATATGAGTGGAAAGTATCCGGCGTTATGCCGGCAAGGAGGACAAAAGACATGGATAAGGTCAGAATCGGCATTATCGGCTGCGGCGGCATCGCTAACGGCAAGCATATGCCCGCGCTGAAAAAGCTGCCTCAGGTTGAGATGGTCGCCTTCTGCGACATCATCGAGGAAAAGGCGATCAAGGCCGCCAAGGATTTCGGCGTGCCCGGCGCGAAGGTCTTTACCGATTATAAGCAGCTGCTCGAGGAGAAGGACATCGACGTGGTTCACGTCCTGACCCCCAACAAGCAACATTCCTTCATCACTGTGGACGCGCTGGAGGCCGGCAAGCACGTCATGTGCGAAAAGCCCATGGCCATCAACTCCGCCGAGGCCAAAAAGATGCTCGACGCGGCGCACCGCACCGGCAAGAAGCTGACCATCGGCTATCAGAGCCGCTTCCGCCCCAACAGTATGTACCTCAAAAAGATGATCGAGGCCGGCGATCTGGGCGAGATCTACTACGCCAACGCCACCGCCATCCGCCGCCGCGCCGTGCCCACCTGGGGCGTGTTCCTGGATGAGGAAAACCAGGGCGGCGGCCCGCTGATCGACATCGGCACCCACGCGCTCGACCTGACGCTGTGGGAGATGAACAACTACGAGCCGGCCATGGTCGTGGGCACCACCTACCGCAAGCTGGCCGACACCGAAAACGCCGCCAACGCCTGGGGCAGCTGGGATCCCAAGAAGTTCACCGTCGAGGACAGCGCGTTCGGCTTCATCCGCATGAAGAACGGCGCGACCATCCAGCTCGAGGCCAGCTGGGCGCTCAACACCCTGCTCGCCAGCGAGGCCAAGACCATCCTGTGCGGCGACAAGGCCGGCGCGGATATGCTGGGCGACGGCCCGGACGGCGGCCTGCGCGTCAACGGCGAGAAGTTCTCCAAGATGTACACCTTCGAGCCGGACTTCAAGGCCAGCGGCGCGGCGTTCTTTGAGGGCAACGCGGCCGGCAGCCCCGCCGAGCTGGAAGCGGCCATGTGGATCGCCCACGTCATGGACGATTCCAAGCCGCTGATCACCAAGCCCGAGCAGGCCTATGTGGTCACCCAGATCCTCGAGGCCATCTATGAGTCCGCCAAGAGCGGCAAGCCCGTCTACTTCGACTAATCGCAAAATTGTTTCAGCCACGGCGGTTGTGCCTGCCGTGGCTGAAGCTGTATTTCGCGGACATGAGCGCGGACATGGCGCGCACGCTCAAATCGGAATTTTTGGATGAAAACTTTTGACATGCATATCATTCAAATAGCAAATGATGAAGATAAAAAGAGCATAACCAGAAATATATTGGAAGAACTGCCTGAATGGTTTGAAATCCCTGCCAAATCTATGTGATGGGAATATGACAAATTCCAATTTGCCAGACGGCCCCCGCCGCGCAAGCGCCCAGTCTCCCCCTATGAAGAGAAGCGCCGCTTTCGTATGCGAACGCTTCTTTTTGCTATAAGCGGCCCATTAGCGGGTCGGCACTTGGCACGCCGCGTTCTATATTTCGTTCGAAACGCGCACAGGCATTGATGGATAATTCGGGTTTGTGCGGGCAACGGAGACTTGCGCAAACATCGCAATAACCGCTATCCCCAAACAGTCGCACTCTTCCCCGCAGCACCCGGGTACACGGAAAGACCCGCCCGAGTCCAATTTATGGTTTGGCGGGTCGGGCTGTATAGCGATCATACCAACACGCGCCAACGTCCAGACTCGAAGCGCCCCCAAGCGCTGAAGAGTCGGGTTGCAGCGCGCGAAGTGGTGTGAAAGCACCCCCCACTGCCCTCCAGGCTGCGCCAAGAAGTCCAGTCTCCCTCGACTCTCTTCATTTGATTCACGGTGTGAATACGTTTTACGCGGCGAAAGACTTGTACGCTTTACCGAACACCGCAATAACCTCTATTTCCGAATCGCCGCACCCACACTCTGTAACACCCGGGTACACGGAAAGACCCGTCCGGCTCCAATTTATGGCCGGACGGGTCGGGCTGTATATCGATGTTACCTACTCGCTCCAACGTCCAGACTCGAAGCGCCCCCAAGCGCTGAAGAGTCGGGTTGCAGCGCGCGAAGCGGTGTGAATCCGGCTCAGCCGGCGGGTTGCAGCGCGCGAAGCGGTGTGAATCCGGCTCAGCCGGCGGGTTGCAGCGCGCGAAGCGGTCTGGCCGCGGGCACTGCCCGCTCAGGCTTTGACGGACGTGCCGTCGGGCAGACGGGCCAGCAGCCAGCGCGGCTGTTTGCTGTCGGTGGGATACTTCTTGGCCGCCTCCAGATTGACCTCGATGCCCCAGCCGGGCCTGTCGTTCGCCCAGACGAAGCCGTCCCTGATCTGCGCGCAGCCCTCGAAGATCTCCTGCACGCGCTCGTCCGTCTCCATGCCGCACCACTCCTGAATACCGAAGTTGGTGGTGGTCAGGTCGAGATGCACGTTCGCCATGTGGCCGATGGGCGAAACGTCGCCCGGGCCATGCCAGGCCGTGCGCACGCCGAACGGCTCGCAATAGGCCGCCAGCTTGCGCGCCGGGGTCACGCCGCCGATCTGGGAGACATGGCAGCGGATGTAGTCAATCCAGCGATGCTCGACGAGCGGCTGCCACTCCATGGGATTGTTGAACAGCTCGCCCATGGCCAGCGGCGTGGCGCAGGAAGCGCGCAGCTTCTCGAACCACATTCCCTGCTCCGGCGGCAGAGCGTCCTCCAGGAAGAAGGGACGATACTGCTCCAGCTCACGCGCCAGACGCATCGCGTCCACCGGCGTGAGACGCTCGTGAACGTCATGGCACAGCTCGATCTCGTCGCCGAACTTCGCGCGGACGTGCTCGAACAGCGCCGGCACGGAGCGCAGATACTTCAGCGAATCGAAATACGCGCCGTCCTCGCTGCCCTCGGGCGTGTGCAGATAGGACTGCTTTCCGCCGTAGCCGCCGTACTGTATGCGCAGATACTGATAGCCCTGCTCGATGAACGCGGCCACAGTCTCGTCCACGCGGCCGAAATCGTCGCCGCCCGCATGGCGGTAGACCGGCACGGCCTTGCGCACCTTGCCGCCCCACAGCTGCCACACCGGCATATTGGCAACCTTGCCCGCAATGTCCCACAGCGCCATATCGCAGCCGGAAATCGCGTTGTTCAGCACCGGGCCGTTACGCCAGTAGGAGGAGTTCATCATCACAGACCAGATGTCGTTGATCGCCAGCGCATCGCGGCCGACCAGCAGCTGATCCATGTACTCGCGGATCGCCGTCACGACGGCCCTGTGGCGCTGCGTAAACGTCGCGCAGCCGTAGCCGTACAGGCCGGGCTGATTGGTGTCGATGCGCACGACGATCAGGTTCTGCCCCTGCGGGCAGGTTTCGATCGCGCTGACCTTGGTGATTTTAATATCAGACATGGTTTCTTTCCTCCTCGTTTTTCATCATCTGCTCATAGGCGGCCTTCACAAAGCCGAAATCCACAGGATGCGGCTCGGCCCAGCCCTCCGGCTGCCCGGGCAGCGCCATGCCGCCGTCTATGCACAGCGACTGGCCCGTGATGTAATTCGCCTGATCCGACAGGAGGAACGCCGCCGCGTGAGCGATGTCCTCCGGCTCGCCGCGCCGCCCCGCGGGGATCAGATTGGCGTAGGGATATTTGAGCTTCGTGTCGTCCGCGCCGCGCACGTTGATCGCGCCGGGCGCAATGCAGTTGGCGCGAACGCCGTAGGGCGCCAGCTCGATCGCCAGCGACTGGCACGAACGCTCGATCGCCGCCTTCATGCCGCCGTAGAAGAAATCGTTCGTGTTGGCCTGCCGCCCGTGGATCGACGTGATGAACAAAAGCGCCCCGCGCGTTTTCGTGCGCACCATCAGCCGCGCCGCCGCGCCCGCGATCAGCATCTGCGAGATATAGAGCTGATGCGCCATCGTCTCCATCCAGTCGGCTGTCGCGGTGAGTATGCTGCGCCGGTTGTCGTACGCGCCGTTCATGACCGCCGCGTCGATCGCGCCGAAATCGGCCTCGACCGCGCGCAGCAGCTTTTCGGGCGCGGCCGTGTCCACGAAATCCGCCTGATAGATCTCGCAGCGCCGTCCCAGCGCCTCCGCGTGGCGCTTCACCGCCAGCGCGCCCTCCTCGTAGTTCCGATAGCTGATCGCCAGATCATAGCCCGCTCCGGCCAGCTCCAGCGCAATGCCCTGCCCGATGCCGCGCGACGCGCCGGTCACCAGAGCCGTCCTGCCGTGTTCCATGCTCCACCCTCCGGTTCGTTTTTTTCATGAGCGTCTCCCCGCAGCGCGAGGAGAAAGTTCCGGAAAATGTCCCCCGCCGCCGTTTCAACCGGCTGCGTGCCCATTATAGCACGCGCCGCAGCGCATGGCAACATTCTTTTTCCGCGTTTTTTTCAGCCCAAATCGCTGATTTGCGCGCTCTTTCGAAAAGCGGTTATCCCCGTTATCCACAAGCGATTGTGGACAGCGGGGATAACCCACACCATATTCAGTTTCAGCGTCAGTGTTCAAACTGCGCTTTGTAAAGCTGCGCGTAAAAGCCGTTTCTCGCCAGCAGCTCGCCGTGCCGCCCCTGCTCCACGATGTCGCCGTCCCGCACGACCAGTATGTTGTCGGCGTTTTCGATGGTGGACAGGCGATGGGCGATGACGAAGCAGGTCTTGCCGCGCATCAGCTCGATCATTGCGTCCTGAATGGCCTTCTCGGTCTGCGTGTCGACATTGGACGTCGCCTCGTCGAGGATCAGCATCCCCGCGTCCAGCAGCATGGCGCGCGCGATCGTTAAAAGCTGCTTCTGTCCCTTGGAGATATTGCCGCCGTTTTCCGAGAGCACGGTATCATAGCCGTCGGGCAGCTGCTCGACGAAATGATCGATCTTCGCCAGGCGGGCGGCGCGCATCACGTCCTCGCGCGTCGCGTCGGGATTGCCGTAGACCAGGTTTTCATACACCGTGCCGTTAAACAGCCAGGTTTCCTGGAGCACCATGGCGTAGCGCGCGCGCAGATCGCCGCGTCGGATATGCGCGATGTCGTTGCCGTCCACCGTGATCAGCCCGCTGCTGGGATCATAAAAGCGCATGAGCAGATTGATGATCGTGGTCTTGCCCGCGCCGGTCGGGCCGACGATGGCTGTCACCGAGCCGGGGCGCGCGCTGAGCGAGAGATCATGCAGGATCACACGCTCCGGCTCATAGCCGAAGGAGACGTGATCAACGCGCACGTCGCCCCGCGTTCCGGGCAGGGGCAGCGCGTCCGGCGCGTCGGGCTTCTCGCTCGGCTCGTCGATCAGACGGAACACGCGCTCGCCCGCCGCAAAGGCCGATTGCAGCTCGGCGATGATGTTGGCCACCTCGTTGATCGGCCCTGAAAACTTGCGCGAATACAGCACGAACGACGAAATCTGCCCCAGCGTCATGCGCCCGAAGAGAAACAGCAGCGCGCCGAACATACTTACCAGAGACAGCGACAGATTGTTGATAAAGTTGACCGTCGGGCCGGTGACGCTGCCGTAATAGTCGGCCTCGTAATAGGCGGTCACGGCCTGCTCGTTCTTTTCGTCAAAGCGGCCGATCGTACTCTCCTCCTGCCGGTAGGCCTTTGTGGTCTTGAGGCCGGATACCATTTCCTCCACAAAGCCGTTCAGCTCGCCCAGCGCCCGGGAGCGCTTGCGGAACAGCGGCCGCGTGCGCGTCGTGATGTATTTCGTCAGGAAGATCGACAGGGGCACCGTGAACACAAACACGAGAAGCAAGAGCGGCGAGAGCCTGAGCATCATCAAAAGCGAGCCGACCACCGTCACCACGGAGGAGAGAATCTGCACCACGTCGTGCGAAAGCGACGTGTTCACCGTGTCGATGTCGTAGCTCAGCTTGCTGAGAATATCGCCGATGGCGTGCGAATCGGTGTAGGCGATGGGCAGGCGCGAAACGCTCTCGAACGCGTCCTGGCGCATCCTGACGACGATCTTCTGCGAAATGGTCATCATCAGCACCGATATGCCGTAGGACAGCGCCGACGAGACGATATAGAACACGATCATCAAAAGCGCATAGTAGAACACGCGCTCAAACTGCACCGCGTCCGGCCCGACAATCGCGTCGATCGCGCTGCCCGACAGACTCGGGCCGACCAGCGCCAGCATATTGGACAGGAACGTGAGCAGCAGCGCCGCCAGCAGCGGCCAGCGGTATTTGAGCAGATAGTGCCCCAGCTTTTTGAGGATGTATTTCGTGTCCCGCGCGCCGCCCTCGGGCGCGACGTAGGTTTTCGGGCCGGTCATCATGCCCATTCCCTTAGCCACGGTGATCGCCTCCCATCTGCGTGCGCGCAATATCGGCATAGGCCGGGCAGCTCTTCATCAGCTCTTCATGCGTGCCCGCGCCGATCACGCGGCCCTCGTCCAGCATGAGGATATGCGTGCAGTGCGCGATCGAGCTGACGCGCGAGGACACCAGCACGCTGGTCACATGGGCGTAGTTCTTCGCCAGCGCCAATCTAAGATCCGCGTCGGTGCGGTAGTCCAGCGCGCTCGAGCTGTCATCCAGCACCAGTATGTCGGGATTGCCCGCCAGCGCGCGCGCAATGAGCAGCCGCTGCCGCTGTCCGCCGGAGAGATTCGCGCCGCGCGACTGAATATGCTCGTCCAGCCCGTGCTCGAGCGCGTTCACAAAGCCCGCCTGCGCGTTGCCGATCGCCTTTTCCAGCGCCTCGTCCGGTATGTCTCGCCCCAGCGTGATGTTCTCCCGCGCGCTGGCCGAGAACACCGCGTCGCTCTGGAACGCCACGCCGAACATCCTGTGCAGCGCCTCCGGATCGATCGAGCGCACGTCGCGGCCGTCAATCAGCACGCGGCCGGAATCCGCGTCGTAAAAGCGCATGAGCAGATTGACGATGGTGCTCTTGCCCGAGCCGGTCGCGCCGATCAGGCCGAGCGATTCGCCGCGCCGCAGCTTAAACGATATGTGCTCCACGGCGGGCTTTCGCTTGTTGTAGGAGAAGGTCACGTCGTCAAATTCGACGTGATAGCTCTCATCGCCCGTGGGCGCCTCCACGCGCGTCAGATCCTCGGGCAGATCGAGAATCTCCGCGATGCGTCCCGCCGAGGCGTTCGCGCGCGAGAACATGACGAACAGGCGCGTCAGTCCCATCATGGCGTTGGCGATGATGGTAAAGTAGCTCAGGAAGGCCACGATGACCGCCGGGCTCATCCGCGCGCCGTTCACGCGATACGCGCCCAGCACGATCACCGCCACCATGCCCAGATTGAGCAGCACGTTCATGATCGGCTGGCCCAGGCCCATGACCATGCTCGAGGTCAGCTCGTGCCGCGAAACCGTCTCATTCTGCTTTTTGAAGCGGCTGATTTCGTAATCGCCGCGGGAGAGCGCCTTGATGACGCGCGCGCCGGTGATGTTTTCCCGCACGATGCGCACCAGCGCGTCCACGCTGCTCTGCAAGCGCCAGAACAGCGGGATGCCCTTCATCGATATGACCGTGGCCGATACGCCGATCAGCGGCACCACGGAGAGCAGGATCAGCGTCGAGGGCACGTCGAGCGTGAGCGTCATCAGCAGGCCGCCGATGAGCAGTATCGGCGCGCGCACGCCCAGCCGCTGCGCCCGCCCCACCAGCTGATGCACATTGTAGGTGTCGGTGGTCAGGCGCGATACCAGCGAGGGCACGCCGATTCTGTCGATCTGCGCGCAGCTCAGATAGGCGATGCGCCGGTACAGGCTGTGGCGCACCTCGCGCGTCACGTCCCGCGCGACCGCCGAGGCCATGCGGTTGGCGATCACATTGCCGGCGATGCACATCAGCGAGCAGAGGAACATCAGCCCGCCCCACATGAAGATCGGCCCCATGCGCCCCTGCGGCACCACGCTTTCGATCATATAGGACAGTATCCAGGGCAGCCACAATTCGCCGATCGTGCCGAAGAACTTGACGGCAAAGCCGCCCGCCATGCGCCCGTAATAGGGCCTGATAAACGCCATCATCCGCCGCATGGGCCGTCACTCCTCCTCATGGCGCGCCCGCTCGGGCCGCTCGCCTTTGTCCTGCATCGCCTGAATGTAATCGCGCGCGTTGCCGGCCAGCCGCTCCAGCAGCGCGCCGGTCTGTGCCTTCTCCTCTTCGGTAAAGCCGCGCGTCACCGCCTCGAACCACTCGCGGCGCATCTCCGCCAGCGGCCCGATCAGCGGCTCGCCCTTTTCTGTGAGATAGAGCCGCTTCACGCGCCGGTCGCTCTCGTCGGTTTCAACGCGGATATAGCCCTCGTCCGAAAGCCTGCGCACCGCCCGTGTCACCGTGCCGTTGTCGAACGTGCCGATCTGCGCCAGCTCGGCCATGCTGATGCCGGGCGAACCCGCAATCCGATTGAGGAAGAACTGCTGCCCCGCGCCGAGATTATAGGGCGCGAGCCGCTCGTTAAAGTACATCTGCCCCAGCCGGTACAGCGCCGAGCTGTTCTTCATGATGTGGTATCTTCCCGCCATGCCGCCGCCATCCCTTCATTATATATCTGTTTCCGCGCAGATCCGCAGTCCGCGCGCACACACCGCATATCGCGCCCACCTATTCAATGCGGAAGGCGCTGTCCTCGCGCACGGCGCAAAACCGCCGCGCAAATCACGCCTCTCCCATTGTACACAAAAACGCTTGCGCGTGCAAGCGTTTTCTTTGCATCTGCAAGTTTTTTGTCGAATCCGCCCATAAAAGGCGGGCGCGCCGCAATGTTTCGTTACGGCGCACCCGAAAGACGTATGAATAAATGTGTGCTTACAGCTTCTGCACAGGCACATAGAGCAGCATTTTGTCGCCGGGATAAAACTCCTGAACGGCGGCGACCAGCTCCAGCCCGCGATCGGGCAGCTCGTGCAGTATGGTTTGCTGGAGCGCGGGGCCGTAGGTCTGCGGCGTACACTCGACCGTGAGATACCTGAACGCCGGCAGCACCCATTTGCTCCAGCCGGAGGGCGCGGCCGCGTCCAGATCGACCTCAAGGCCGGCCAGATACAGTCCATCGCTCTCCCAGGGGAAGAAGCGCCGGCCCGCGTCGCTCATCGCGCCCCAGATGCCGGCGGGCTTGCCGGTTTCATCGTGCTTGACCAGCGGCGCGATCTCGCTCATGTGCAGCTGCATATCGCGCCACAGCGGCGGTACCCACTGTCCGCCCTTCGCCGCGTCGCCATAGCCCTCGCGGCCGATGATCGCGATGGGACCGCGCTCGACCATGCTGATTTTCAAATCCATGGCTGATGAACCTCCGATCAGTTATACACGTCCGGCGTCCACGGCTCGGTCGGCGCGGGCGTCACGCCCAGCGCGGGGGTGACCAGCGGCTTGCTCGCCTCATAGGACGGATCGTAATCCGGATTGTCCTCGCGGTTGTCGGTGGGATCCCAGTTTCCGCTCCCCAGCGGCGGCGCGGCCAGCTCCTTGAGCTTTTCCTCGTCGCGCGGGTTATTGACATAGCGCACCATGGTGCCCGCGGGCACGTTGTCATAGATCCACTTCGCGTCGGCGCACAGAAGGCGCACACAGCCCGCCGAGGCGTTCGTGCCCAGCGCGCGGTAGTCGTCGGCGTTGAGCGTGTTGGCGTAGCACATTGTCGTGGGCACGGCGTGGAAGAGGATGTGGCCGCTGATGCGGGTGGCGTACTGCGCGTATGTGCCGAAGAGCGACATCATCCATCTGAGCTTCTCGCCGTTCATCTTATAGGTGCCCTGCGGCGGCTTGTAGCCGAAGGTGTCGGTCGAGCAGATCATCTCGCGCGCCAGGAGCGAATAGGTTCCATCCTCGCCGATGGTGTACACGCGCACGACCTGCATGCCGCGGTCAACCTCGATGTAGTAGGGGTATTCCAGATCAACCGGCGTCGGCTCAGGCATCGGTTCGGGCGTGGCGGTCGGGGTGGGGCTGGCCGTCGGCGTGGCCGTGGGCGAGGGGCTGGGGGTATCGGTCACGGGCGGCTGCGTGTGCGTCGGCTCGGGCGTGGCGGAGGGCGCGTCGGTCGCCTCGGGCGTAACCCCCTCGACGGGCGGCGTTGCGGGTTCCTCCGTGGGCGTGCCGGGCAGAGCCGTGGCCGTTACGCCGGGCGCGCCGGTCGCGTTCACGTCGCCCCGTCCGGCCAGATAGCTGTCCAGCGGAGAGCCCTCGTCCAGCACCAATATCCACACGCCCAGCACCGCCGCCGCCAGCAGCAGCAGGGCGATCAGCGCGTTTCTGGCCTTGCGGACGCGCCGCGCGGCCTTTCTCTTTCGCGTTGCCATCGGTATTGATTCCTCTTTCTGTCGTCGAAAAGTCCTCAAAGCGCCGCGGGGAACGGTTCTCCGCCGCCCCCGCGGGATGATCGATTACTTGAACAGGCGGGGCGCGACCAGCAGGCCCATCGGGCGCGTGCGGTATTCATAGCTGAACTCCTTGCCGCGGCTCTCCCAGGCGCTCGGGCCGACCCAGCTCAGCGCGTCGTTGCAGTTGTGCAGCGCGCCAAAGCTGTTCACGCGCGATCCGAACACGGTCAGCTCGAGCGTGTGCTCGCCGGCCGGCGCATCGATGTGCAGCGTGTAGGGCGCATAGACGATGCGGCCCTTGTCCTCGCCGTCCAGCCTGACGCTCACCAGCGCGCCCTCGTACTGATCGGCTTCGACGGTCAGGCCGTTCGCATCGCACGCGCAGGGGATGACGTAGGTCAGCGCGCCGCCGTAGAAGGGCAGGCCCTGATTGCGCCAGTCGCCATAGTAGAGCGAGGTCACCTTCTCGGTCAGCTCGCTGTGGCTGCCGCAGCTGTACACGCCGAAATCGCCGATCAGATACATCCACTCGGGATTGACCTTGCGCTGATAGTCGTATTTCACGACCAGCTCGTGCGTACCGGCGGCAAAATCGGGCAGCGCCACGGTGTCCAGGCACTTGTCCACATACCAGCCGTCCAC
Source organism: Clostridiales bacterium (assembly GCA_004552515.1). GTDB lineage: Bacteria > Bacillota > Clostridia > Christensenellales > Aristaeellaceae > Firm-10. The sequence continues at coordinate 10,470 of SFOF01000004.1, read as the reverse complement.
ATTGACCGCCACGGGCTTTCCGTCGAACGTAATGGACGCGTATTCGCTGTCCTCCAGCGCCAGCTTCGCGCCGGAGACGGGAATACGGCTCACAATGTCGAACGCAAACGCCAGCGTGTGCTTCGCGTCGCCGAAATCCACGCCCGCGGTCACCCACGGCTGCGCGAAATGCTCGCTGCGCAGCTTCCAGCCCAGCAGGCGGCGCACGTTGTCATCGGCGCGGAGGATCTCCTCGCGCTCATGCCACGGCTCGTTGTCCAGGCTGTAGCGCGCCATGTCGAGCACCATGACGTTCGGCTCGCTGAGCTTCACCGCCACGGGATTGGCCGCGCGCACTTCGGTAAGCGCCGCGCCCTTTTCGGGAGCAGGCACGGGACGGGCGCAGCAGGGGCAGGCGGGGCTGAGCTTCAAAAGCAGGCTGTCGTGCGCGTCGAAGGTGTTGTAGACGTAGGTCACGCCGTCCTCGATCCTCTGCTCGATCGTACCCACCTCGCCGGTGAGCGCATCCCACTTTTCGACCGTCCAGCTGCCGCGCAGGCGGATCTCGCACCGCTCGGGGCTGGTGACAAACTTGTTCTTCGGATTGAAGGCCTGGCAGATGAACAGCCAGCGGTCGTCGCCGTCCTTGCGCATCTGATGGATCAGACCGCTCGTGCGGCTGCCCTTTTCGCCGCGCACGTCCACCTGGCGGAAATCGTCCAGCGCCTCGAGCAGCTCCACGCCGTTCATGCCGATGCAGACCGACTGCCCGGCCAGCTTCTTCACGCGGTCGGAGGGCACGGCGTCCACCAGCGTGGGGATGCGGCCCGCAAAGATCAGCCGGCCGCCCGCCGCCTTGAAGGCCTCCAGACGCTCGACGGTGCTGGAGCGCAGCGTCTCGCAGCCGGGCACGACCACCGCGTCGTAGGCCATCTTGCCGACGGACAGCGGCGCGCCGCCCTTTTCGCACTGGCGGGGCAGCAGCGATTCGCTGATGTAATCGTAGTCGATCATGCCGCACACGAGCCACCTGGCCATGCTCTGGAACGCCCTGTCCATCTCCTCGCGCACGGCGGCGGTCTGCTCGCGGGGGCCCCAGTGCAGCCAGTAGCTCTCGACCGGATGCACAACGCCCACATGAATATCGCACGTGCCGCGGGTCAGGGCGGTGTTCACGCGCGCAAAGTAGTTCTCGACGTAGGGATATTCCTTATACCACGCCGATTGATAGCTGATCGAGGCGGGATAATCGCGCTTGGCGGGGCCGCCCATGGTGTACCAGCTCAGATGCGGCACGCGCACGGTCACGCCCAGCGCCGCCTGCCAGTCACCCTGCAGCTTATGGCCGCGGAAGTCGAAATCCCAGTTGGTCACGCCGTACAGCTCGCTGGTCATGCCCGGATAGCCGAACTGATGCACCGCGGAGGCCGCCTGCTTGGCGGTGGTGAACTCGCGATGGTCGCACAGCATATCGATGCCGGGCAGCTGGAAGCTGCGGTAGGAACGCATGGCCTCGCCCAGAGCGGCGGTCTGCGATTCGAGCGTCGGCTCCTCCATCATGTGGCCGGTCAGCATGATGCCGTTTTTGCCGCACCAGCCGCCCACGGTGTCCGCGAAGGCGGAGGAAAAGCGCTCGGCGATGTGATCGTGATAGTGATAGCGCGTGACGGAGATCCTGCCCTCCGGCAGCTCCCAGATCAGCTCGGGCAGTTTGTCCAGCAGATCCTCGCCGTACGCGGCCTGATAGGTCTCGCACAGGTCGTTCGTGAAGGGCAGCGTCACGTCCTTCTTTTCGCCCGCGAAGCCCAGCGTCTGCTTGCGGGAGAACTGCGGCTCGTCGGTGAAGATGGCGGGCACGGTCTTGCCGAAGCTCTCGCCCAGCGCTTCCTTATAGCGCTCGTGGGTCGTGGCGACGAACTTCTCGACCGCCTTGGGGTTGAGCGTATCCAGATACGTCTCGTTGTTATACCACGGGGAGGGCGCGCTGATCTCCAGATAGGCGTACCACATGCCGTCCTCGTGCGGCGCGCCGTTCTGGACGCGCTCGTAATGCGCCAGGCAGCCGTCCTTCAGCGTCACGCGGTACTGCGCGAGCAGCGTTCCGTTCTCCTGACGCGCGCCGACCGACTGAGAGGTGGTCACGGTGCTCTTTTCGCCCTGGCCGTAGGGGGTGGGCGTGAAGAGCAGATAGCGCGCCGCATAGCGCCGGTCGCGCGTCACCAGGCCGCCCGCCGCGCCGGAGGGCCAGCGGTCCTCGTCGTAGAGCCAGCAGAGCATATGGTTCTTCTCGGCCTCGTCGCGGCAGGCACGGGTCAGATCCATGAACTCGTCGCTCAGATAGGGCGTGGCCATGCCCGAGCGGGAGTGCATATGGAAGCCGCCCATGCCCATCTCCTTGAAGATGTCGATCTGGCGCAGCAGCTCGTCCTTCTCAAGACGGCCGTTCCACGCCCAGAACGGCGCGCAGCGATACTCGCTGCCGGGGTTTTCAAACAGACTCTTCTCCAGCTTCTCGTCCTTGGAATGAGGATACAGCATATTTGTCAGTCCTTTCTCCTTAACTATATTTGTTCGTTGCAGGTTTTCTCTCTCAGCCGCTCGATCGCCCAGCGCGCGTGCGTACTCACCGGCTCGGGCAGTTGGGTCAGCGACTCCAGCAGCGGCAGAAGGTCTTTTCGGTTCCGATGAGCCGCCGCCAGCGCCGCGCGGTTCAAAAGCCGCAGCTTGCGCGCGTTATTCCTGCCGATCAGGGGAATAAACGCCTTATACGCGCCCGAAAGCAGCCCTTCGAGCGACAGCGCTTTCTTCACGTCCGGCGGGATGTCGATCGGCTCGACCGCCGCGTTCCGCGGGCAGACGCGCTGGCAAAGATCGCAGCCCAGCAGACTCGCGCCGGTCAGCGGCCGCATCGCCTCGGGCAGCGGCAGGCTTTCCGGCTGCGCGCGCACGCATCGGGCGATGTCCAGCGTGCCGTCGCCGCGCAGCGCGTGCGTGGGACACGCGTCCATGCAGGCGCGGCAGTGAAGGCAGCGCTCGTCCAGCCCGCGCGCGTCGTCGTCCGCGCGCGCGCAGGGAATGTCGGTCACAATGGTTTGCAGGCTCACGCGCGTGCCGTATTGACCCGCGGCGATCAGCGTGTTGCGGCCCTGCCGCCCCAGTCCCGCGCGCGCCGAGAGCGGCTTTACGCGCAGCGCCGAAGTCATGACCGCCTTCACGCCGTGTCCGCACAGCCAGTCGGCGAATAATCGCGCGTTTTCGTGGGCGCGGTTGCTGGCGATATAGTACGCATCGATCTCCGCGTCGGGCGGATTGGGCTTAAACGGGCGGTACGGCATGACCAGCAGCAGCACGCTCCGCGCCTCGGGCAGGATCTCATGCGGATCGGCGATCAGCCCCATGGCCTGCGGATGAATCGCGCCCTCCGGCATGGGCACGGGCGCTGTGCCCGCCATGGCGATTGCCTCAAAGCCGAACGAACGCGCCGCCGCGCGCACCTCGTCCCCCGTCACAGCGGTCTGCGGCCCAGCGGCTTATAGACCAGCCGGCCGCCCTCCCGCGTGCTCTCGAACAGCGTGACCGCGCGCACGCCGAATGAAACGCGCTCGACGCTCGGGTAAGGCAGAACCGCGCGGGCGGAGCGCGCCACGGTGATATGCGGCGTATAAGCGCCCTCCTCGAGGGGAAAGCCGTTCTCGCGCAATATGGCTTGCAGCCGCGCCTGCATGTCGAAAAGCGCGTCGCTTTTGTCCAGCCCCGCCCAGATCACGCTGCCGCCCTTGAACGCGCCGATCCCTCCCGACAGCGCGAGGGTAAACGGCGCTCTCCAGCACAGCGCGCCCAAGCGCAGAAGCTCAAAAACGGCGCTCTCGTCCGTCTGCCCCAGAAAGGCGAGCGTAATGTGATAGTTGTCCGCGTCGGTCAATTTGCCCTTTTCAAGACGCATTTTTTCCGCCGCCGCTCTCACCGCCGCGCGCGCTTCGCCGCTTAACTCAACGCCGAAAAACAGGCGCTTCGTATTCACTTGAGCGCCGCCGCCGCGCCGGCATTGCCGCCCAGCGTGCCCTTGACGGAGACGGTCATCTCGTCGCCCTGCCGCTCGAAGCGGATATAGACGGTCAGCGGCTCGCCGATATAGTTCACGCGGATCTCGAGCGCGTCGTCCCTCCACTGCGCCGTAGCGGCGGTGCGGGCATAGCGCGTCCAGCCGGCGGGCGCAAGCTGCGGATCGGGACTGAGCGCCGGCGCGCCCCAGGCATAGGGCACAAAGCCGCTCTCTCCGGCGACGGTCAGCGTCAGATAGCGCTCGTACACGCTGATCTTCTCAAGGCGCAGCGGATTCTCGGGCAAAGCGAACTTCACGCCGAACGGGAAGCCCTGAGCCTCGTCCGCAATGGGAAGGAAGGCGGGATGGCTGAGCGCCTCGCTGGTCTTTTTGAGCGACTGTGCCGCTTCCTCGCCGTAGAGCTGCGGCAGATCGAACGTGGCGGGCAGCAGGTATTTTTCGATCAGATTGAGCGGATAGCCGATGGAGAGATCGCCGCCCAGCGCGCTGGTGAACACGACCACCATCTCGCGCTCGGGCAGCACGACGATGAACTGGCCGCCCATGCCGTCCGCGCGGAAGCCGCCGAAGGCGTTCCTCCACACCTGATAGCCGTAGCCCGCCGCCCAGTTGGGGTCCTGATTGGGATCGTCGGGATTGGCGTTGTCGATGTGCTTTTGCTGCGCGGCGCAGATATAGTCGTTGGAAATGAGCTGCTTGTTTTTCCAGCGGCCGCGGCCCAGCAGCAGCGTGCCCATGCGCAGCATATCGCGCGGGGTGATGCGCAGGCCGGTGCCGCCCTGATTGATTCCGCGCGGGCAGGTCGCCCATTCCGCGTCCTTAATGCCGATCGTATCGAAAATCCACGCGTTGGCCAGCTCGAGCGCGCTCTTGCCGGTCACGCGGGTCAGGATCGCCGAGAGCATATAGGTCGCGCCAGTGTTATAGACGAAGCGCGTGCCCGGCTCCTCGTCCACGGGGCGGTTGAGGAAGATCTTCACCCAGTCGGCGTTTTTGTCGTTTTCGGTTTGCAGCATCGCGCCGAAGGTGTCCTGCGCGTGGCCGCTGCCCATTTCGAGCAGGTTTTCGATGGTCATGGCGCGCAGATTGTCGTTCACGGACGCGATCTCCACATCCGGGAAGAAATCCAGCACATGATCGTGAACGCTGATCAGTCCCTTGTCCTGCGCAATGCCGATCAGCATGGACGTAAACGTCTTGGAGCAGGAGAACATCGAGTGCTTCGTCTCGGCGGTGTAGGGCGCGAAATACTGCTCGAACACCAGATGGCCGCGGCGCATGATCAGCATGGAATGAATGTCCGCGCCCGTCTCGCGAATGTCCAGCAGCATCCTCTCGATGGCGCGGCTGGAAATGCCCTGCGCTTCGGGCGTGGAGCGGGCGAAATCCGCCTGCGGATAAATCATCATCGTCAATAAGCCTCCTCATGGCTCTCCCCGCGAAAGGGCGCGGGGCGCAAAGCCGATTATAACCGCGTCCATTATACCACAGACCGGCGGCCATGGCAATTCATCGCGGCGGTTCTTTCCATATTTTATTGCGGATTTTGAAGGAAACCCCGGCATCTTTTTATTTGTCGGGCCGCGCGCCGCGGCGCGCAGCGAAATTCAGGCAGTTCAATCGATTGATCCGGGGAAAACGCCGCGGACAAAAAAAGCGCGCGCAAGCCTTCAGCCGGTTCCAGCCGACGCGCATGGCGCGGAGCCGCATACGCACTTATATGGATCGCCATGCCCCCGGCCGGTTCGAGGAGCGCGCCATGAACGGCGGCAGGACGTCCGGCCATGCGCTCCTCGAGGCGGCATTCCGCGCGGCGAACGACCCTGCGGAAAACAGCCGCCGGATGGAGCCGTCATAAGATCGTTTCAATTCTGAGGAAGATTCTTGACGCGCGCCTTCTCGATTTGTGCTATACTGAAAAAAGGATTTGCGCCCGCCGCTTTTTCCGGAGCGCGCTTCAAAGAAAGCCAAAACAGCGGCTCCCGAAATTTTTCGAAGCGTGCGTCGGACGGGGGCGCGCCGCTCAACGCTTTTCAATACACGTCTATAAGGGAGGATACCGCCATGACCCGTGAGGAAGCCTGCCGCCTGCTGGCCGACGCACCCGTGTTCTGGTCGCGCCTGGGGTTCTGCTACGACCCGCCGCGCGCCGGCGCTGATGGAAAGCCCATCGTCTTTTGCGAGGATTTCGCCAAATACCGGCGCTGCCACGACGCTTTTTCGGCCATCGGCGTAAACGTTCACTCCAGCATCATCCACAGCGGCTGGATGGGCGTAGACCGCTATGATTATTCGCTGACCGACCGCACGCTGGACGCGCTTTTGAAGGGCGCGCCCGAGAGGCTCTACATTCCGCGCGTCAAACTCAACGTGCCGCCCGAGTGGTGCCGCGTCCATCCCGAGGAAACGTTCGTCTATTACGGCGGCCCGAGCGATCCCGCCGAGATCGCCGCGCTGGCCGGTACGCCCGCGCAGGACTGGTTCGGCTTTGAATCGGAAATGGGCTATCCCACCAACGGCGGCTCGGGCTTCGTGGACGACCGCCCCAATCTGAACGGCGTGATCGGCCTTCAGAGCTTCTCGTCGAAAATCTGGGTGAAGGATGCGTGCGAAGCGCTGAGGCGATTCATAGAGCATCTCGAAAACGGCCCCTACGCGCGGCAGATTCTCGCCTATCACGTCGCGTTCGGCTGCTGCGGCGAGACGACCAACTGGGGCTCCTGGCGCGCGGGCGGCGAAAACCGGCGCGGCGATTACGGCATCAGCCACCGCCGCGATTTCCTCGCCTGGGGCGTTCAGAAGTACGGTTCGCTCGAGGCCGTCGAAGAGGCGTGGAAGCAGACGGGCCTTACGCCCGACACGCTGATCATTCCTTCTCCCAACCGGCGGGAGGCGAAGGGGCAGACGCTCGAGGGAATGTTCTTTTCCGAGGATGATCAGGCGCTCCTGCCCGATTATCACGCCTTCCTGTCCGAAAAATGCGCCGAGGCCGTGCTGGCGCTGGGCAAAACGGTGCATGAAATCGCCGGCAAGCCCGCGGGCGCGTTTTACGGCTATCTGGTCGTGCCGCAGGCCGCGTACGCCGGACATCTGGCCGTTGAGAAGATTCTCTCCTCGCCGGACGTGGACTTCCTCGCCTCGCCGCGCGCCTACGACTACTGCGTCGCGGGCGAGCCGGGCGGAGAGCAGGCCCCCACGCAGTCCTACAACCGCCGCAAGATCTGGATGGACGAGCTGGACAACTGGACGCATCTCGATCTGCTCAAGCGCTCGCTGGCGGCGCGCAATATGTTCGAGACGCGCACGCTGCTCTGGCGCGAGGTGAGCAAGAACCTCGCCTTCGATCAGAACTTCTGGTGGATGGATCTGGGCGAAGGCTGGTACGACAGCCCCGAGATCATGGCCGAGCTGAAAACGCTGCGGTCGCTAATCGCCGATCTGCGCGCAAAGCCGAGACAGCGCGCCGCCGAAGTTCTCATCGTCGTGGACGAGGAAAGCCTGCAAACCACTGCCGTGAGCCATACGCTCAATCAGGCGCTCACCAAGCGCGTCAAGCGCGAAATCCGCCTGTGCGGCGCGATGGCCGACGAATACCGCCTGCGCGATCTCTTCGACATGGATCTGAGCGGCTATCGCTTCATCGTGTTCATCAACGCCTTCGCGCTGACGGTCGAGCAGAAGCGCGTCATTGAAGCGCGCGTGCGCCCCGGCGCGGCGATCCTGTGGCATTACGCGCCCGGCGTGCGCGGCGGCGCCTTCGACCTGAGCCGCGTGAAAGCGATCGCCGGCCTGGGCGTTCTGCCGCACGACGGCCACGACCCGCGCGTCTACGCGGACTGCGCGGAAAACGGCTGCGACTATCCCGCCCTGCGCGTCGCGCCCGATTCCGACATACAGCCGCTCATGACCGGCCCCGACGGCTCGATCGTTCTGGCAAGCGCGCCGCGCGGCGAAGGAACGAGCTATCTGTGCGCGGAGCCTGTGCTGACCAGCCGCGAACTGCGCCCCCTGATGGAACGCGCGGGCGTAACGCTCCCCGCGCCCGAGGGCTGCGCGGTGTATGCCGACAGCCGCTTTACGGCGGTCTATCCGCACGAGGACGCGCGCGTGTCCGTGCCCGATCGCGCCTGCACGGAGCTGATCACCGGCGCGCGCTATCCGGCCGCTTCCGGCGAGACAATCGACGTCCCGGCGCGCGGCGCGGCGTTCTTCCGGTTTGACGACTGAAGCCGCGTCCCGACGAAGCCGCGCGTTCAGTCTGAATTTGAGAAGGGCGCGTCGAAGCGCAGTTCCTGAGCTGGGCGTGCGGAAAACGCATCGACAAAAATACATACGCGCACGGAGTTTCTGCTCTGTGCGCGTCTTTTTATGGGTCTGAAGAGCGTTCTATCGGCCAACCCTTTACCGTTATCGTCCTGAAAACGAAAGCCGGAAGCGACGGAGGAAGAAGCGGCCTTGCGTGCGGTTTGAACACAATTTCCCGCGCTCTTTAAGGGCACAGACGCGCGGCGCATGAGAGGTTCTCCCTGCGCCGCGCATACTCTTATCGATAATTCGCATCGTTTTCAAACGCTCTGTCCCAGTTTGACGGTAAAATGAGCGCGCTGGCGGAGCGACTGCCGCCCCACGCAAAACGCGGCGCATGAGGGTTTCTCTCCCCATGCGCCGCGCGTTTCCTCTTACCATCGGGTCATGTTCTTCTCGAATTTGGCGGTATAGGCCGCCTTCAGCTCGTCCGGCGATATGCCGTAGCAGAGCAGAACGTCGTTGTAATACATCAGCACGTCGGCCAGCTCCTCGACCAGATGCGCCCGCAGCGCCGGATCGCTCGCCGCGCGTTCGCCGCCGTTTTTCTTGACAATATCGATGACCTCGCCGATTTCGCCGACCATCCACAGCAGCTTGTTCCTGCCCGTCGCCGCGTCGACCGGCTCCCACTTGCGCTTATATTTTTCCTGAAGGATACGCTGCATTTCCTGCATTTCGCCGATGCTGAAATCCGCCATGCCGCGACCCCCTCACTCGCCCAGCAGCGCTTTCCGATGCCGCGGCCAGAAGTGGCTCAGATACTCGCCCGCGACCGCCGCGCCGCCCCGTCCGTCGGGATGGCCGCCGAACGCCGCGAAATTATCGCGCGGAACCGGCTGGCAGAGCATGGACGCAATGTCAAACACAGCGTCCGCGCCCAATCCGTCCTCGCGAATGGCGTTCACCGCCGAGCGCCACATCTCCTCGTTGCGCTCGGTCATGTCGAAGGGCGGTATGGTCAGCAGCACGACCTTCGGATGCTTCTCAGATTCATGCAGCGCGCGGATCGCCAAGCGGAGGTTCTCGGTCAGCTGAGGGCCGCAGCCCTGAAAGATGTCGTTCACGCCGAAGCACAGATTGACAATATCGCCCTGCCTGGCCTTATTGAGCCACGCGCCGTCCTGCGCCGCATCCTCGCCCCGGCCATAGCCCAGCCCGATGTTCCAGACCGCCACGTCGCGCTCCATGCCCATGGCAATGCGCGTCGCCCACTGCTCGTACTCGTTCACGCGCGTGCCGCAGCCCTGCGTGATGGAATCGCCCATGAACACCATCTGCGCGCGCACATTCCGGTCGGCAGCGAACTGATCGGGCAGAGCGACCATCTGCTCGGCCGTGAACGCGTCCTGTCCGTCGAAGCAATGATCGCCCTCCGCAACAAAGCACAGCGCCTGGCTGTCGGGCGTGGCGGGCAGGCGGCAGCCGTCCTCCAGCGCGCGCAGACACCAGCTGTAGACGATATAGCCGTTCTCAGGCACGTCGATTTCGACCGGCGCGCTGGTGACGCACGCCCCCGGCTCGACGACGCTCTGCGGCCACTTGACGCCGATCATATCGCCGGTCAAAGCCGCGCTTTCATCCGCCGCGCCCGCCGAGGCCGAGACGATCTCGAACCGGCCGCCCGGCAGACCGGCATACGATTCCGTGCCGTCGGCCCATGTGCTGTCCACGCTGTTGCTGAAGAAGAAGCGCCAGTTAAGCCGCCCCGCCTCGAGCGGACGCAGCAGCACGCGGAACGTGCGCGCCTCGCCCCGGTTCATCTCGATAAAGTAATTGTGCGATGTGCTGATGCCCGTGTTGGATGCAAACATACTCTGATCGTCCTTTCGTTTTATGTCGGTGAAAGCCCGCCCTTATGGGCAGGGAACGCCCTCGTCTCACGCCCGCGGACAGCGGCCTGCGAGGGGCAGCGGCAATGCGCAATGAGGCGCACAACACACATAGGGAAATGACCTCCCTTCCCTGCGGCACCCCATTTCCCATGGGGAACACTGAAGGCAGGCGACCGCCGCAGTATGCATGGCACGCTGCGGGCAGCGCCGCTTTCAAGGATTCAGGAAGCGCAGGTTCCACAGCCTTTCATGGGAAAGACTGTCAGCCGCCGGACGCGATCGCGCCAT
>SFOF01000336.1 GCA_004552515.1 Clostridiales bacterium | reverse complement strand
GTCCATTATGGAGCCGACGTTGGATATGCCCTCGCCGTACATCATGTCCACCTCGACCTGCCTGAACGGCGGGGCGACCTTGTTCTTGACTATCTTTACGCGCGTGCGGCTGCCAATGGGCGTACCGTCCGAGCCCTTCAGCGTCTCGATCTTGCGCACGTCGATTCTTACGGAGGCATAGAACTTGAGCGCCTTGCCGCCCGTGGTGGTTTCGGGCGAGCCGTAGCCCATCTGCCCCACCTTTTCGCGCAGCTGGTTAATGAATATCGCGATTGCGTTGGTGCGTGCGATTACGCCGGTCAGCTTGCGCAGCGCCTGGGACATAAGGCGCGCCTGCAGGCCGACGTGGCTATCGCCCATATCGCCCTCGATTTCAGCCTTGGGCACCAGCGCCGCAACCGAGTCGATTACCACAATGTCGATCGCGCCCGAGCGCACCAGCGCTTCGGTTATGTCCAGCGCCTGTTCGCCGCTGTCGGGCTGGCTTACGAACAGCTCGTCTATGTTTACGCCCAGCTTCTGCGCGTATATCGGGTCGAGCGCGTGCTCCGCGTCGATGTACGCCGCCGTGCCGCCCGCCTTCTGTACCTCGGCCACGCAGTGCAGCGCCAGCGTGGTCTTACCCGAGGATTCGGGGCCGTATATCTCGGTGATGCGGCCGCGCGGCAGTCCGCCCACGCCCAGCGCCGCGTCGATTGCGATATTGCCGGTGGATACCGCGTCCACCTGCATACACTTCTTGTCGCCCAGCTTCATCAGGGCGCTCTCGCCAAAGTCCTTGCGAATCTGCTGCAGCGCCATCTCCAGCGCTTTTTCCTTGCCCACCTCGGCGGCGGTCTGCGCCTTTGCCTTGCCCGTTGACTTTTTTGCCATCTATTAAACCGCGAGTCTCGCCCGCGCCTCCTTCATTGCTTTTGTCAGTCGCTTATCGTCACTTCGTCTATGTCGGTCAACGCCTTGCGCAGCATGTTGAGCGCCCTCAGCGCCGCCAGCGAACGCACGCGGTACCTGTCACCGGTGAAGTTGAACTTCTCCACCTGCGTGCCGCGCGGGGTCTTGAGGCCGATGTACACCAGCCCCACCGGCGTTTCGGGCGTGCCGCCGCCCGGCCCGGCGATGCCGGTAACGGACAGGCAATAGTCCGCGCCCGAAAGCTCATGCAGCCCCTCGGCCATCTCGCGCGCAACCTGTTCGCTCACCGCGGTGTACTTTTCCAGCGTATCGTGGCGCACGCCCAGAGTACGCTCCTTGGATATGTTGGAATAGGTCACATGCCCCTCGACCAACACCTCGGACACGCCCGGCACGTCCACCAGCCAGTCGGCGATCTTGCCGCCGGTGCAGCTTTCGGCCAACGCCACCGAACGCCCGGCGCGCTTCAGCAGTCCCACGACCACATGCGGCATATCGGTTTCGCCTATCGCGTATATGTATTTGCCCAGGCGCTCGCGAATCTCGGCTTCAACCGGGTCGAGGTACTTGGCCGGGTCGTCGCCCATGGGGCACTTGACGGTCAGCCTTACCTGTGCCTCGCCCAGCGAACAGTACGTGGCGATAGTCACGTTGGTCTGCCTGTCGATCATGTCGCGCAATTGCATCTCGAGGTCGCTTTCGCCGATCTCGATGGTGCGTATGAAGCGGGATTCGATTTTGTACCCCAGCTTATTGCGCAGGTAAGGCACGGCCTCCTCGGTGAACATATGGGTCAATTCATACGGCGGGCCGGGCAGCACTATCACGATTTTGCCGTCCACCTCGACCGCGCAGCCGGGCGCGGTGCCGCGCGCGTTTTTGAGTATGTGCGCGCCGCGCGGGAACCAGGCCTGCTTTACGTTGTTTTCGGGCATCTTGCGGCCCCAGGCGGCGTACATTTCGTTAAGGCGCGCCATCGAGGCCGCGTCCTCCTCCATTTCCAGCCCCAGCTCCTCGGCGACCATCTCCTTGGTCAGGTCGTCCTCGGTGGGGCCGAGGCCGCCGGTGGTTATCAGCAGGTCGCAGCGCTCCAGCGCCGCGCGCACCGACTGACGCACGCGGCCGGGGTTGTCACCCACGGTCTCGATTCGATAAAGCTCTATGCCCATTTCGGACAATTGGCGCGACAAAAACTGCGCGTCGGTATTGAGCACCTGCCCCAGCAGCAGTTCCGTGCCCACGCAAAGTATCTCAGCTACCATATGAAACACCTCCCGCCGACATTACATATCGGCAATCACACTGCGGTTGCGCACGAGGTAATCCGTGCCCGACCACACCGAGAATATAAGCGCAAGGTATATCAGCGCGTTTGATAGGATCTGCATCCACTCAAGCGGCGCGCCGTCCATCGCGTAATAGCACGTAAGCGACACGATCAGCGCGGCCATCTGCGTGGCGGTCTTGAGCTTGCCCAGCTTGCCCGCCGCGAGCACTGTGCCCTTTCCGGCGGCGACCAGCCTGAGCCCCGATACAATAAATTCGCGCGCCACGAATATCACCAGTATCCAGCCCGCCATAAGCCCGCGCTCCACCATCATAATCATGACGGCGGTCACAAGCAGCTTATCCGCGATGGGATCCATGAACTTGCCGAAATCCGTGACCAGCCCGCGCGAGCGCGCGATATG
>SFOF01000335.1 GCA_004552515.1 Clostridiales bacterium | reverse complement strand
CATTCAAACTGTGATATAATATAGAAAATACTTTTCCGTCAGGAGGAATCATACTCTATGCGGCGTTTATCTTACGTCAATCCTCTCGAGGACAGCGTGCCCGCGTTCGGCCCGCTGCCCCAGCGGCTGCTGCTTATCGGCGCTCTCTGCGTGGCCGCGTTCCTGGCCGCCTTCATCGCCATTCCGGGCGGCAGCCTGCTCTTCATCCACTTCTGGGTGTACATCGCCGCCGCGGCCGCCGTGCCGGTGCTGCTGCTGGCCTCGCTCACAGTGGCGCTCTACCGGCGCATTCGCCGCCGCACGCCGCGCCTGATTGCGCTGTGGTCGATGATTACGGTGACGCTGGCCGTGGTGGTCGTCGCCTTCTCGCTGTGCATGACCTATGAAACCTATGGCGAGACCCCCGCCGCCTATTACACCGCCCCGAACGGCAGCCGCCTGATCGTCACCCGTCAGGCCAACATGGACACCGTGACGCAAACGGAGGACGCCATCAGCTACGACTATATCTACACGGCCTATCCCATGGCGAACAAGTTCTTCTACCGTGCCGACCGGGGCGCGCGCCTGGAAACCAACCGCGGCATCGATCTGGTCGAATGGAGCGCGGACAGCCTGACCGCCACGATCTACGCCACCGATTACAGCGGCGCGGAAATCACCGCCTCCGTCAGCTTCGCCGAGGATATGGCGAATGACGGCGCAGACGGCAACGCATCCCCCGAAAATACGCAAGGAGACAATTAACCCATGCAGCTTTCAAAACACCTGGGCGACAGGCACTTCTGGAGCTATTCGCTGAGACTGGCCGTGCCCATTTCGATTCAGAACATCCTCGTCTGCTCGTTCACGCTGCTGGATACCATCATGATCGGCGTGCTGGGCGATACGGCGCTGGCGGCCGTCGGCATGGCCGGCCAGTGGGCGTGGCTGCTCAATCTGGTCATGTTCGGCTTCAACTCGGGCGCGGGCGTGTTCATCGCCCAGTATTGGGGCGTGCGCGATATTGACCGCATCCGCAAGAGCTTTGGTCTGGCGGCGGTAAGCGCGCTGAGCGTATCGCTCCTGTTCACGCTGGTGGCGCTCTTTGCGCCGCACGTCGTGCTGTCCATCTTTACGAGCGACCCGGACGTCGCCGCGCTGGGCGAGGTTTATCTGCGCTGCGCCTGCTTCAGCTATGTGGCCATCTGTCTCAACAACCTCTTCGGCACGCTGCTGCGTTCCACCGAACAGGTCAAACTGCCGCTGTACGTCAGCATGGTTTCGGTCGTCATGAACGCCGTGCTCAACGCGCTGTTCATCCACGCCCTGCAAATGGGTGTAAAGGGCGCGGCCATCGCCACGTCGATTTCCTCGTGGATTTCGCCGCTCTTGCTGCTCTTCATCTCGATCAAGCGCAAGAATATACTGCGCGCGCCCATCCGCGCGTTCGTCGGCTGGACAAAGGACTTTGCGAAGAAGTACTATCTGCTCTCGCTGCCCGCGCTGGCCAACGAATCGCTCTGGTCGCTGGGCACGCTGATCTACAAGGCGATCTATTCCAACACCAGCACCGATTTTTACGCAGCGTATACGATCTTCACCTCCATACAGGACATCATATTCGCCTTCTTCATCGGCCTGTGCCACGCCAGCAGCGTCATCGTAGGCAAAAAAGTGGGCGCGGGCGACCTGCGCGAAGCCTATCAGGACGCCCGGCGCTTCACGTTCGTCTTTCCTCTGTTCACCATCGCGGTCAGTCTTGTGTTCATGCTGCTGCGCCCCGTGCTGCTGCTGCCCTTCCCCAATTCGGACGCGGCAACGCTGGCCACGGCCTCAACGCTGCTGATCTACTATCTGTGCGAGCTGCCGCTGCGCAACATCCCCTATATCACCATCGTGGGTATATTCCGCGCCGGCGGCGATACGAAGATCGGCCTGCTCTATGACACCATCGGACTGTGGCTGCTGGCCATCCCGGCCGTCTGGCTGGGCGCGCGGGTACTTCATCTCAATCTGACCATGGTTTTTCTCATCATGCTGCTCATCGAGGACGTGCCCAAATCGGCGCTGTGCCTGATGCGTCTCTTCAGCCGCAAGTGGATCCGCCCCGTGACCGATCAGGGCGACTCGGCCCTTGAGGATACAGCGGCGGGCATCTGAGCGGATACGGCGGACAGGACGGCGGACACGGCATGGGCCGTTCGCCGCGACAGGGCGGCATACCGCACTCATACGGCCTTTCGGGCCAGCAGGGCTGGAATACGCCCGAGGCCACGCGGCCGCAGCAGGGATCGTTCAGATAGAGCACAACCTCCCGCCGCGCCAAGTTTTCGGCCGCAACGCCGCCCATATAGTAGGTCATCGACGCTTCGCCCTGCCACACCGGCACGCTGGCCAGCGTCAGCGGCGGACAGCCGCAGCCGCCCTCGATGCGCAGTCCGTAAAAGTCCATCCCGCCGCCGCACGGCAGATTGCGCGCGTTCATCTGCAAAAGCACGCCGCCGCGGCACGGCTGAACGCGCACACAGCCCTGAACACCACAAAAGCGTGCTTCTCCGCGCAGAAAAGCCTGAACGCAGGCTTCATATCCATACATAGAAAACACCTCCGCTCCATGCTAT
>SFOF01000334.1 GCA_004552515.1 Clostridiales bacterium | reverse complement strand
CTGGCGGCGCGGCCCGTGATCGGCGAGGGCATAGAGCGCGTGCGGGCGCACAGGCCGTTCGCGCCGCTGCGCGGCAGTCTGCGCGGCAACGTGTGCAGCCGCGTCGTCAATCCGCTGTTTTACCGCTTCGTCGTTTCGGCGCGCCCGTTTTACGCCACCGACGCGTGCGCGGCCTGCGGGCGGTGCGTGGAGATTTGTCCGATGCGCAATATCGTTTTGTCCGACGGCAAGCCGCACTGGGGAAACGACTGCACCCACTGCATGGCCTGCATCACCGCCTGTCCGGCTCAGGCCATAGAGTACGGCCGCCGCAGCGCCGAGCGCAATCGCTATCGCTGCCCGGAGCGCGACGCGGACGAGGCCTGACCAGATTCCATCCATCTATTTGCCATTAAAAAGGAGAGAAAAACGCATGATCCCCAAGCATGAATTTCCGCGTCCCGATCGGGAGCGCGCCAGCTGGCTGAATCTGAACGGCGAATGGGAGTTTAAGCTCCTGCCCCATGGCAAGGGTGAGGATACGCCCGAGGGCTTTGATCGAAAGATCACCGTGCCCTATTCGTGGGTTTGCCCGCTTTCCGGCGTTGAAGAGGATGTACCGGGCGTGGGCTGGTATCGCCGCACGGTTTCGTTCAAAAAGAGGGGACGGCTGTTTCTGTGCTTCGGCGGCGTGGACTATATCGCCGATGTGTACGTCAACGGGCAGTTCGCCGCGCGCCATCAGGGCGGCTATAACGAGTTCGATATCGACGTGAGCGATTTCTGGCGGGACGGCGAAAACGAGATCGTTGTGCGCGCGGAGGACGAGCGGCGCGATACGCAGACCAGCGGCAAGCAGGGCTACGGCGACATTCAGGGCATCTGGCAGACCGTGTGGCTGGAGAACCGCGGCGAGAGCTATATCGAGTCCTTCCGATTTATCACGAAAATCAGCGGCGAGGTTTCGCTCAGCGTGAAGGCGCGCGCCGCTGACGGCGAAATTGTGACCGCGCGCTTTGACGGCAGGAGCTGGCAGGCCGCCGTGAAGGACGGGGAAGCGCATATGACGCTCGCGCTGGACAATCCCCGCCTGTGGTCGCCGGAAGCGCCCAATCTCTATGAAGGCTCGCTCGAGCTGGGAAGCGATCATGTCGAGACGTACTTCGGCGTTCGCGAAATCGCGGCGCGCGACGGCCGCATTCTCTTAAACGGCGCGCCGATCTACATCAACGGCACGCTCGATCAGGCGTTCAACCCGCAGGGACACTTCACCTATCCCTCCGATCAGGCGATGAGGGACGAGATCTGGCGCGTGAAGCGGCTGGGGCTGAACATGGCGCGCATCCACATCAAGAGCGAGGAGCCGCGCAAGCTCTACTGGATGGACAAGCTGGGCGTGCTGGCCATGGCGGACATCCCCTGCTTCTGGGGCGAGCCGAGCGAAGAGGCCCGCGCCGCTTACGAGGCCGAGTGGCCGCGCACGTTCGAGCGCGATTTCAATCACCCCGCGATCTTCGCGTGGGTAATGTTCAACGAGACGTGGGGACTGTTCACCGCGCAGGGCAAGGGACACGTCTATAGGCCCGAGACGCAGGAATGGGTGCGCAGCGTCTGGCAGCGCGCCAAGGCGCTCGATCCCACGCGGCTCGTGGAGGACAATTCGCCCTGCAACCGCGATCACGTCGAGACGGACATCAACACATGGCACTTCTATATCAACACCTACGAGCACGTGCGCGCGCATCTCAAAGAGGTGGCCGAAAAGACCGAGAAGGGCAGCGCGTACAACTATATCGGCGGCAATAAGCAGAACGGCGCGCCGCTGATGAACAGCGAGTGCGGCATGGTGTGGGGCGTGGACGGCTCCGCGGGCGACAGCGATATCGCCTGGCAGTACCGCTATATGCTTAATGAGTTCCGCCTGATGGACAAGAACAACGGCTTCGTGTTCACCGAGCTGCACGACGTGATCAACGAGTTCAACGGCTATTACCGCATCGACGACGCGGACAAGGACTTCGGCTACGGCGACTTCTGCCGCGGCATGACCGTCCGCGATCTCCACGCCGATGAGTTCATTGCGCTCGATTGCCCGCCCTGCCGCACGATCGAGGCCGGAAGCCGCGTGAGCGTTCCCTGCGCGCTGTCCCATTTTGCGCGGGAGGGCAGGAAGCTGACCGCCGAATGGGCGCTGTGGCACGACACCCCCTATGGCCGCGTGTGCGATATGAAGGGCAAGTTCGACGTGCCCGCTGCCGAACGCGTCGGCGTGAATCCTCTGCGCGAGATCAGGCTGACCATGCCGGACGAAAACGCGCTGGCCGTGCTGAGCGTGTATCTGAAGGACGGAAAGAGCGTCGTTTCCCGCAACTTTACGACGTTCGACGTGCGCGCCGCGCTGCCGGACAACGTGACGGAGACGCGCGTGACGGACGATCGCTGCGAGGGCTTCGATATCCGCTGGACGGCGATAAACGGCGACAAGCTGTGCCTGGGCGGTGCGGGCCGCGTGAGCTACGTCCTGCCCGTTCACGGCGAGGCCAACGATCTGATCATCGTCTTCGAAGCGGGGGCCAAGCTCGTGCTGAGCAAGGACCGCGGCGCGAAGGATGACAATCAGGAGCTGAACTTCATG
>SFOF01000048.1 GCA_004552515.1 Clostridiales bacterium | reverse complement strand
GGCTGGAGCTGCCGTCCCTCCAGCGCCGCGCAGGCCGATTCGAAGATCAGATCGAACCGCGCCACCAGCGAGGCGGGCTTCTTTTCCGGACTGTCCTGACGGAAGGGGACGAAATAGAAATTGCGGCAGGCCAGCAGCGCGCCGATGTTTTTGGCGCACATGGCCAGCGCATCGTTCGTGGAGACGGCCAGCAGCACTGGCCCGCCGTTGCGCAGGTGCGACTTGGCTGCCATGATGACCGGCGTGTCGATGATCCCGCAGGCCAGCTTGCCCAGCGAATTGCCCGTGCAGGGCGCGACGATCACCAGATCGAGCAGATGCTTCGGGCCGATCGGCTCCACCTCGGGCAGCGTGTGCCAGATGGGACGGCCGCAGATCGTTTCAAGGCGGCTCTTCACCTGCTCGGCTGTGTAAAAGCGCGTGTCCAGCGACCACACGTTGTCGGAGAGAATGGGGTAAAGCTCCGCGCCCTCGTCGGCCAGCCGCTGCGCTTCGGGGAAAACCTGCGAAAACGTGCAGAACGAGCCGGTCATCGCAAAGCCGATCTTCTTGCCGCTCAAAAGGCCGTTCATGTCAAATCTCCTCCTTTTCATGGCTGCGCGTCTGTTCTGAGGCGATCAGATTGAGGAAAGCGTCCAGCTGCACAATGCCCGCGCTCATGGGACAATAGCGCCCGGGCAGGTTGTTCTCCCGCGCGGCGTTCAGCCCCAGCAAGAGCGCGTCGTCCAGCGAAAATCCGTAGGGCGCGCTGGCCACGTCGATCAGCACGGCTGATTTTTGGATGAGCTTTAGCTCGCTTCTTTCCATGACGCGGCCCGGCACGGTTGAAATGATCAGCTCCGCCCAGCCCAGCCGTCCGCCCAGCGCGCCGAACCCGCAGGCGAACAGCCCGTCGGCGCGGGCCAGCGCACGGGATTCCTCGCGGCGGGCGCAGGCGCAGACCGTGCAGCCCAGATCGCGCAGCCTGAGCGCCGTGTCGCGGCCGATGCGCCCGTAGCCGATCACCAGCGCGCGGGCGCCCAGAAGAGAAAACGCGGCGCGGCTCATCAGCGCGTGCAGCGCGCCCTCGGCGGTCAGGACGGCATTTTTGCGCAGATAGTCCTCGCCGTCCGACAGGCAGAGGTGCGCGCGCGTAAACGAGGCGGGCATCTTCAGCACGTCGGGAAAGACCAGACGCGCGTCCGGGCGCAGGGCGTTCATCAGCGCGGCCGCGTCGATCGCCTCGCCCAGCGGCCCCGGAAACGGCGTGCGCCAGGGATTGGCCATGAGCACCGCGTCGGCCTGAGAAACATCCTCCCACGACGCGCGGGGAAAGTCGAGCGGGCTGTTTTCCAGCCCCAGCGCCGAGACGGCGAGAGCGCGCCGGTCGGCTTCCTGGGCGGCATAGGCGGCGCGCGCGTCCCCGCCGGCAATGAGCAGCTTCATAGAGAAAAGTCACCTCCGAGGGAATATCGGGAAATTTCACTGGCATACTATGCGGGCGCGGCGGGTGTGTGCCTTGAAAAGAAGGGAGCGCTTCCTTATGGACAAAAACGGCGAAAAATACCGCTTTTTTCAGCATACGGCGTGCGAGTTTTTCCCCTGCCACGAAACGAACAGGCCCGAGGACTTTAACTGCCTGTTCTGCTATTGCCCGCTCTACGCGCTGGGGCGAAGGTGCGGCGGGAATTTCCGCTATCTGGAAAACGGCGTGAAGGATTGCAGCGGTTGTCTGATCCCGCACAGGCGTGAAAATTACGATCTCATCGCCGGGCGATTTGATCAGATCGTCGCGCTGATGAAAGACGTTGACAAACCGGCGGAGAAATGATATACTGACGCATGAAAAGTACATAGTCCGCAGTCGGCTCCGAAGGATCGGATCAGAGGGAAGTTGGGTGAAAATCCCGCGCAACAGCCATTACCGTGATCGAAAAGCACGCTTTTCGTCAGCCGGGATACTTGCCGAGTGCGTCAGCGGGCGCCGGATCAGTCTCCGGCGGGCTTTTGGATGTTGAAGAGCGCAACCGTCCTCGTCCTTCCGGTCAAGCGGAGGGCGCTTTGCTGCGCTCGTTTGTTTTATGAGGGAAGGACAGGGGCATCGTTGCGCCATTCATGAGAAATCATGGATGGCTTTTGTTGTGTGAGGCGTTATGAAGGGAAAATATTCCACAGAGGCGGCGCTCGCCCTGCTGCGGGAGAAGGCGCGGGCGCTCCAGGCGGCGGGCGAGACGCGCTGTCCCCGCCGTGGCGATTTTTCAGAGGAAGAGGTCGTGGCGATCAAGGCGTTTTTAGGGCCGTGGCCGAGGGCGCTGGAGCAGGCCGGGCTCAAGCCGGTCAGTCACCCCGAGCGCGAAATAAAACGGCAGGAGCGCCGCATCCTCGCCAAACGCAAGACCACCGCGGCCAAAATCGCGGCGCGCAGGGCGAAGGAAGAGGCCGGGCAATCCCCATCATCGTGATACCCGCGTGAAGGCGCGTATCAAATATACATTCTAAAGGAAAGAGGAGACAACCATGAAGAAGATCTTTGCCCTGATGCTGGCGGCCCTGATACTGCTCAGCCTGACCCCCGTGCTGGCCGAGGAGGCCGCGCCCGTCGTGTATGTGACCATCGCCAACGGCGAAGTCGTGCTGCCCTGCCAGGCGGTCGAGCTGACCGACGCGGACAGCGACGGCGCGCTGACCATCGCCGACGCGCTCTATCTGGCGCACGAGGCCGCGTTTGAGGGCGGCACTGAAGCCGGCTTTGCCTGCGAGAACACCGAGTACGGCCTGTCCCTGACCAAGCTCTGGGGTGTTGACAACGGCGGCGCGTTCGGTTATTATGTCAATGACGCGATGGCGATGAGTCTGGCCGATCCGATCGAGGACGGCGCCTATGTCAGCGCGTTCGTCTACACCGACACCGCGGCCTATTCCGACGCCTACAGCTTCTTCGACGTCAAGACCGCCGCTGAGGGCGACGTGACGCTGACTCTGTCCAGCATCGGCTTCGACGAGAGCTACGCGCCCGTGGTCAATCCCGTCGCCGGCGCGGCCATCACCGTCAACGGCGAAAAGACCGACGCTGTGACCGACGAGAACGGTCAGGCCACCGTGACCGTGAAGGCCGGCGACGTGATCAGCGCCGTGTCCGAGACGGCGACGCTGGTGCCGCCCTGCTGCGTGGTCGCCGAGGCCGCCGAGGAGAAGGCCGCCGCGTAAGTTAAAGGGGAATTGATATGCGCAATCGATTGCTGAAGGACGCCTGCCGCGCGCTCGCGCTCGTGACGGCGCTCCTTCTTCTGCTCGGCTGCGCGCCTGCTTCGGCTGAGGATACCGTCCGTGAGACAAAGGCGCTCATTGACGGTATCCTTTCGTATAGGCTGAAGGCGGCGGGCGCGGCCGGCGTTCAGGACTGGCTGGATCATCAGGCGGCCGAAAATGCCGCGGGCGAGGCGTGGTGGGCGCTCTCGCTGCGTCTGTATGATCCGTCGCTCGACTTTTCCGCCTATGCGGACGCGCTGGAAGAAACCGTGCGCGATCATGCGCCCATCGGCGCGTCGGCGCGGGAAAAGCTGGCGCTGACGCTCATCGCCTGCGGACGCGGAGACAATGCGTTTGTGCGGGAAACCTGCGACGAATCCATCGGCGAACAGGGGATCATGAGCCTGATCTACGGGCTTCATCTGCTCTCAAACGGGCAGGAAAGCGCGCTCTATACGCGGGAGGCGCTGATCAGCGAACTCACGGCGCTCCAGCTTTCGGACGGCGGCTGGGCGCTCAGGGGCGAGAAGGGCGATATAGACGTGACCGCCATGACGCTTCAGGCGCTTGCGGGCTGTGCGGGCGCGGAGGAGAGCGTCGAAAGGGGGCTTGCGTTCCTCTCGGCGCGGCAGGACGGCGACGGCGGCTATACAGGCTTCGGCGATCCCAACGCGGAGAGCACGGCGCAGGTGATCATCGCGCTGACGGCGCTTTCCGTCGATCCGCTCTCCGACGCGCGTTTTATCAAGGATGGGCGCAGCGCCGTGGACGCGCTGGAGAGCTATCGCCTGACGGACGGCGGCTTTGCGCACGTTTCGGGCGGCGCGGCCAACGCCTCGGCGACGACGCAGGCGTTCATGGCCTTTGCGGCGCTCTACAGTTTTCAGACCGGGGGACGCGCGTTTTACGATCTCAGTGCCGTGCAGCAGGAATCGGCGAGCAGGGCGCTTTCGCTCGGCTGGCGCGCGTGGACGTGTATGGCGCTGGGCGCGGCGGCGGCGCTGATCTGCCTGATACTGCTTCTTACGGGGAAGCGGCACTACAAGAACTATCTGTTCGTGATCGGGCTGTGCGGCGCGCTGTGTCTGCTGGTCTGCTTTGTCAACATCCGCTCGGCGGAGGATTATTACGGGCATATCGATGAGAAGGGCGAAATCGTCGGCCAGGCGACCCTGACCATCCGCTGCGATACGCTGGTTGGCCGCGCGCAGAGCGAGTATGTCCCTGCGGACGGCGTGATCCTGCCCGAAACGGCGTTCGGCGTCGAGGCGGGCGAGACGGTCTACGATCTGCTGGTCGAGGCGGCGCGCGTCTACAAAATCCAGATGGAGAGCGAGGGCGCGGGCGGCATGGTCTATGTGTCCGGCATCGGCTATCTGTATGAGTTCGATTATGGCGATCTGTCCGGCTGGATGTACCGCGTGAACGGCGAAACGCCCTCGGTTGGCTGTGCGGAATATGCGCTTTCGGACGGCGATCAGGTCGAATGGCTCTATACCTGCGATCTGGGGAACGATCTGGAACCGGCGGCGTGAGCGGCGCGCGGAGGGAGCCGTCCTACGGCCTTATGCCGCGGCTGAAAGGCGTCGAGCCGCTGCCTGGGAGCGCTCGAACGGCGAAGGGACAGCGTGCCTTGCGATCCCTTCGGCGCGAGTTGATTCGGCGAATTTGTCGCAATGAAAGCGGCGCGCGACGGTGTGGCGTGCGGAGAGAAGCTGTGCGTCGGGCCGGGGAAGCCGTCCTGCCGAGCAGATTGCGCGGGGGCAATGCTTCGGAGTATTCCGGCGGCGCAAGCGCAGTCCGGCGCGTCTTTGAGATGCATTTTGAGTGATGGCGGGCGCGCTTCGGCGAGTCCGGCTTTTCGGGGAGGGCCTGGAGCGCCTTCCTCTTTATGACACATCGGGAAAATCGGGAACGAAAGCAGACCGCGCGCCGTCGTTACAGATGGGCGCGGCGAAGGGAGGACGGGCGATGGGCGCGCTGGACAGGCGGCATCCCGCGGCGGTGTTTGTCTACTTTGCGGGCGTGATGGCGGCGGCCATGCTGACGCTCAATCCCGCGTTGCTGCTCGTCTCGATAGGAGGCGGCGCGCTGCTGCTGCTGATTCGGGGCGCGGCGCGGCTTTCGTCGCTGCTGTTTTCGCTGGCGCTGTTCGCGGCGATGACGCTGATCAATCCGCTTTTCAATCACAACGGCGTGACGGTGCTCTTTGTGCTGGGCGACAGTCCCGTGACGCTGGAGGCGCTTCTCTACGGCGCGGCCTCGGCGGCGATGGTCACGGCGGTGCTGATGTGGTGCCGATCTCTCTCGGGCGTGCTGGGCGAGGACAAGCTGCTCTATCTCTTCGCGCGCGTATCGCCGCGCATTGCGCTGGTCGTGTCCATGGCGCTGCGGGGAGCGGGGCTGTTCTCGGCGCAGGCGCGGCGCGTGCGGCGCTCGCAGAAGGGGCTGGGGCTCTATAAGGAGGACAACATCGTGGACACGATCCGCTCGGATGCGCGCGTGTTCTCGATTCTGGTCACATGGGCGCTGGAAAACGGCGTGATTAC
This sequence comes from Clostridiales bacterium, assembly GCA_004552515.1. GTDB lineage: Bacteria > Bacillota > Clostridia > Christensenellales > Aristaeellaceae > Firm-10. Next base: position 7,082 of record SFOF01000048.1, on the reverse strand, counting down.
GGCAGACAGCATGGCGGCGCGCGGCTATGGCACGGCCCGGCGCACGGCGTTCTCGCGCTATCGCTTCACGCGGGGCGACGCCATGCTGCTGGCGGCGGGGCTGCTCCTGACGGGTCTGTCGCTCTGGGGCGTGCTTTCGGGCACGCTGGACGTGAGCTATTATCCCGCCGTACGCTGGACGGCGATGACGCCGCTGGGCTGGGCAGCACTGATCGGGTATGGCATACTGGCGCTCTGGCCGGCGCTGCTGGAAGGAGGGGAGCGGCTGAAATGGCGCTTCTTGAGATCGAAAATCTGAGCTTCAGCTATCCCGAAAGCGAGAAGCGCGTGCTGGATAACGTGTCGTTTTCGCTGGAGCGCGGCGATTTTCTGCTGGTGTGCGGCGCGACGGGCAGCGGCAAATCGACGCTTTTGCGCTGTCTCAAGCGCGAGCTTACGCCGCTGGGCGCTCTGTCGGGGCGCATACTCTATGGGGGAAAGCCGCTTGACGAGCTGCCCGACCGCGCGAGCGCGCGCCTGATCGGCTTTGTGGGGCAAAGGCCCGAGCAGCAGCTGGTGACCGATAAGGTGTGGCATGAGCTGGCCTTCGGGCTGGAGAATCTGGGTGCGCCCTCGCCGCTCATCCGCCGCCGCGTGGCCGAGACGGCCGCGTATTTCGATTTGGAGGACTGCTTTGAGCGGGAGGTTTCCTCGCTCTCGGGCGGGCAGAAGCAGCTGGTCAATCTGGCGGCGGTCATGGCGATGCGCCCGGAGGTGCTGCTGCTGGACGAGCCGACGGCGCAGCTCGATCCCATCGCGGCGGAGAGCTTTCTATCCACGCTTGAAAAGCTCAATCGGGAATTGTCGCTCACGATCGTGCTGATCGAGCATCGGCTGGAGGAGGCGCTGCCGCTGTCAAACCGTCTTCTGGCGCTCGAGAACGGAAAAACGCTGGTCTTTGACAAGACGCGGCGCGCGGCGCGGGCGCTGAGAGAGCATCCCGTGCTGTCCCGCGCTCTGCCCGGCGCGACGCGGCTGTCGGCGCTTCTGCATGAGGACGATTGTCCGCTCACCGTGCGCGAGGGACGCGCGCTGCTCGAAAGGCGCGGCGGCGCGTTTCGGACGCTGGTCGACGAACCGCATGATGAAGAGCGTGCGGCGCTCGCCTTTAGGGACGTGTATTTCCGCTATGAACGGTCAGGCGCGGATGTGCTGCGCGGGACGGCGTTCCGGGCGGCGGAGGGCGAGATCACCTGCCTGCTGGGCGGCAACGGCTCGGGCAAATCGACGCTTTTAAACTGCGCGGCGGGGCTGCTCAGACCGTACGCCGGCCGCGTCGAGGTATTCGGCCGGCCGATTCGCGCGTATAAGGGGCAGGCGCTCTATCAGGGCGTGCTGGCGCTGCTGCCGCAGGACGTGCAGACGATGTTCCTCGCCGCCACTGTGCGCGAGGAGCTGAAGGGCGTCGATTATTCGGCGTTTCCCGTCGATTTTGAGCCGCTTCTGGACAAGCACCCCTACGATCTCTCCGGCGGCGAGCAGCAGGCGCTGGGGCTGATCAAGGCGCTGGCGGCAAAGCCAAGGCTTTTGCTGCTGGACGAGCCGACCAAGGGACTGGACGCGCGCGCCCGCGACGGCGTGGCGGACATCCTGAAGGCGCTCAGGGCGCGGGGGCTGAGCATTGTGTGCGTGACGCACGATGTGGAGTTTGCTGCGGCGTGCGCCGATCAGTGCGCGCTGTTTTTCCGCGGCGACGTTGTGTCCATGGACAGGCCGCGCGCGTTCTTCGGCGGCAACGCGTATTATGTGCCGGCGGCGGGACGCATGGCGCGCGGGCTGTGCGAGGGCGCGCTCACCGTGGAGGAGCTGGCTGCGATGGAGGAGAGGGCATGATCGTCATAAGGAGCGAAAGGCTCCGGCGCGTGATCCGGCGCGTCGTGCCGTTCATCGTCGTTCCGGCGCTGGCGCTGAGCGGCGCGGTGCTGGCGGAGCGCGGACAGTACGCGCTGGTCATATCGCTGGCGTGCGCCGCGTCGTTTCTGCTGTTCGCGGCGGGCTTTGAACGGAAGCGGACGGGCGCGCGGCGGCTGGTCGTGGTGTCGGTCATGACGGCGCTCGCCGTGGCGGGGCGCTTTATTCCGCTTGTGAAGCCGGTGGCCGCGCTGACGATCATATCGGCGCTCTATTTGGGCGGCGAGGCGGGCTTTCTGACCGGCGCGCTGACGGCGCTCATCTCAAATTTCTATTTCGGGCAGGGGCCTTGGACGGCGTTTCAGATGACGGCGTGGGGACTGGTCGGGCTGATCGCGGGGCTGCTGGCCGCGCCGCTGCGGAAAAACAGGGCGCTGCTGCTGCTATACGGGCTGCTGTCCGGCATAGGCTATTCGATGATTATGGACGTGTGGACGGTGCTCTGGTACGGGCGGGGCTTCAGCCTGCCGCTCTATCTGGCCGCGCTGGCCACGGCGCTGCCGCATACGGCGCTCTACGCCGCGTCCAATGTGATCTATCTTGCGCTCTTCGCCCGTCCGTTCGGGGAGAAGCTGGAACGGCTGCGCGTGAAATACGGAATTTAGTCGCCCAATGTCCTATCGATATAGGCGGGACGGAAATCGCGTCATAAAATGACGGATACCTGTCATAAGGGGGTAGTCAAGGGCGAAAAAATGCGTTATAATTAAAAAGAAAATCTGGAGTATGCTCCCGAATCGCCGGGCGCAGGGACGGCCGGCAAGGCCGGTTCGGTCGATTTGAGGGCGTTCTCTCAGCAGGCGGGCGTCGCGCCTGAACGGAAAAGAGCTAGGAGGCGAATAATGTGAAGGTTACCGTGTGTATCGGAAGTTCATGTCATTTGAAGGGCTCTCGTCAAGTGGTGGAGCGGCTGCAAGCGCTGATTGCGGACAACAAATTGCAGGATAAGGTCGAATTGGGCGGCACGTTCTGCATGGGTAAGTGTCAGCAGGGCGTGTGCGTCAATGTGGACGAGGAGTTCCATTCGGTGACGCCGCAGTCTGTGGATGATTTCTTCAAAACGGCGATTCTGACCCGAGCGTAACGCGATTGTGAGAAACGCTCAAGCATAGCCATGGCGAACGCGGGGGCCGGAGGGCCTGGCCGCGTTTTGGGCGCGCCGGTTAGGATAAATGTGTGCAAGTATGGAAAGGATGGGTGTGCCCGTGCATAAGTTCGACACAAAGGTTCAGCATCTCAAATATAAGGTTCTGCGGGAAGTGGCCCGTCAGGCGTGGAACGACACGCTGATGGAAAATCTGCTCGACATTCCGCAGATCATCGTGCCCGGCAAGGAAGCGACGATGCGCTGCTGCGTCTATAAGGAGCGCGCCATCGTGGGCGAGCGCGTCAAGCTGGCGATGGGCGGCAACAAAAATAACCCCAACGTCATCGAAGTCATCGACATCGCCTGCGACGAGTGTCCCGTGGGCGGCTATGAGGTCACCGAGTCCTGCCGCGGCTGTCTGGCGCACCGCTGCGACGACGTGTGCAAGAAAAAGGCGCTCTATTTCGACGAGCATCATGTGGCCCACATCGACAAGACAAAGTGCGTGGAGTGCGGCATGTGCTCCAAGGTCTGCCCCTATTCGGCCATCGTGAGCCGCAAGCGTCCCTGCCAGAACGCCTGCAAGGTCAAGGCCATCACGATGAACGAGGATAAATCCGCCGCGATCCTCAACGAAAAGTGCATCTCCTGCGGCGCGTGCGTCTATCAGTGCCCCTTCGGCGCGATCATGGACAAATCGTTCATACTGGACGCGATCAAGCTGCTCAAGGAAGCGCCCGAAACCGGCAACAAGGTTTACGCCGTCGTGGCGCCCTCCATCGCCAGCCAGTTCACCTATGCCAAGCTGGGCCAGGTCATCACCGGCCTTAAAAAGCTGGGCTTCCACACCGTCGTCGAGGCGGCGCTGGGCGCGGACATGGTGGCGCAGGCCGAATCGAAGGAACTGGCCGAGAAGGGCTTTTTGACCAGCTCCTGCTGCCCGGCGTTCGTGACCTACATCCGCAAGACCTTCCCCAAGCTGGCCGACAACATCTCGCATAATCTCTCGCCCATGGCGATGATTTCCCGCTATATCAAGGAAACGACGCCCGGCGCGAAGATCGTCTTTATTGGCCCGTGCACGGCCAAAAAGATGGAAATTCAGCAGGACAGCGTGCGCGAATGGGTGGATGTGGCGCTGACGTTCGAGGAGCTTCAGGCGCTCTTTGACAGCCGCGATCTGGACATCACCACGATGGAGGAGGACGTGCTGGACAACGCCTCTTACTTTGGCCGCATCTTCGCCCGCTGCGGCGGCCTGAGCGACGCGGTGGCCGAGGGACTCAAGGAGCAGGGCATCGATTTCGATCTCAAGGGCTGCTCGTGCGACGGCATCGAGGCCTGCCGCATGGCGCTGCTCAAGGCGAGCCGCAATGTGCTGGACGCGAATTTCATCGAGGGCATGGCCTGCATTGGCGGCTGCATCGGCGGCGCGGGCTGCCTGACGCACGGCGAAAAGAACCGCGCCGAGGTGGATAAATACGGCCACGAAGCGCACGAAAAGACCATCGCCGACGCGGTGTCCGTGCTGAAGTAAACGTCATCGGAAGGAAAAATCTCCCGATGGATGGCAAACGCCGGCATCTGTTTTCAGAATATGCCTTTGAGACACACCTCAGCGTGTGTCTCAAAGTTTCCTGAGGCCGGGCGTTATGAAAAGGGCATTGGCAGAGGTCGCGCGGATGCGGTTTTGCAGGAAAACGGCAGGACATTAATCATGCGCAGGGCGCAAAAAGCTTGAACGAGTCCCATAATGAGGGGATTTGCGAAGGCGAGAGTGCGATCGACAATTCTTTTAGACGCATTCTTTGGGATGATCGCAGGAAACAGGACGCTGTGAAGCGCGCTTTATCGCTTCGGGCGGGCCTGAAAAATACGCGCAGAGGGAGTCCGTTCATGAACATACTGGTTATCGACGCGCAGGGCGGCGGCATTGGCCGGCAGGTTATTCCGGCGCTCAAGAAGGCCTGTCCGGAGGCGTGCGTTACCGCCGTGGGCACCAACGCCATGGCGACGGCCGCCATGCTCAAATCGGGCGCGGATCACGCGGCCACCGGCGAGAACGCCGTGATCGTGAACAGCCGCCGCGCGGACGTGATCATCGGCCCCGTGGGCATTGTGATCGCCGATTCGCTGTACGGCGAGGTCACGCCCGCCATGGCCGTGGCCGTCGGACAGAGCAGCGCCCGCCGCATACTCATTCCCGTCAATCACTGCGACAATGTGATCGTGGGCGTAAGCGATCTCAATATGGCGCGCCTGATCGACGAGGTGGTCGCGCGGGTTGGCCATGCGACTGAGTAAAAAGCGGGTAAATCCGCAAAGGCCCGATTGACAGGTGGCGCGGCGCGCGGTATACTAATTGCATTGGGCGGCATGAAGCTGCCAAAGCGCGCACAGAAGCCGCGCCGGTGCGTTTGTTGCTTTCGGCTGTGGATATGTATATCGATAGAAGGTATACGGTTTTTCGGAAGAAAGGCCCTATGCCTTCTTTTTTTGTCGATGACGCGTTTTAAGGGCGTGACGGAGACGGCTTTGTCCCTCCGGCGGCGTTTTATGATTTCCGGTCTCGGGATTGAAATCCCGATGGCCGCGAACGCCGCGCTGTTTCCCTTTGAAGCGCACGCCGGCCGGAGCGCGGAGATCCCTTTCCATATACAGACAGGAGGCTATGAATTCATGAAATCGACGGTGACTCGTAAGCTGGTTTTCGCGGCGCTTCTTCTGGCGCTGGCGATGGTGCTGCCCTTTCTGACCGGTCAGATTCCGCAGTTTGGCCAGGCGCTCTGCCCGATGCACATTCCTGTGCTGCTGTGCGGCTTTGTGTGCGGCCCGATCTATGCGATGGCGGTGGGCTTTATCGCGCCGCTATTGCGCTTTGCGCTCTTTGGGATGCCGCCGATCTTCCCCACCGGCGTGAGCATGGCCTTCGAGCTGCTGACCTATGGTCTGGTCGCGGGGCTGTGCTATAAGCATCTGCCGCGCAGAAGGATCAATATCTATGCGTCGCTGCTGATCGCCATGGTGGCGGGTCGTCTGGTCTGGGGCGTTGTGCGCTTCATACTGACCGGGCTTCAGCCGGCGAAATTCGGCCTGGCGGCGTTCTGGGCGGGCGCGGTGGCCGGAAGCGTGCCGGGCATCATCGTACACATCGTGCTGATCCCGCTGCTGGTCATGGCGCTGGAAAAGGCGAAGCTGACCATCGAATAAGCGATATGAAAAAGCCGGCGCTTTCCGTTCGTTTTGAGCGGAAAGCGCCGGCTTTTTGCGCTATTGCTCCAGTGCCTCCATGGCGGAGACGGCGCGAATCTTTTCGATAATGGCCTGAACGACCCGCTCGAGCGGCTCTCCGGCCTCATAATCGGCGGGCGCGATGAAGTTGACCCGGTTGTCGTGCCGCAGGCTCCGCGCCAGAGAATCGCCCTGCGCGGGATCGTAGACGGCGATCGACTGCCCGCCGTGCGATTTGACCAGCTTCATGCAGGGCACGTCGGTCAGGCCGTCGCCGATATAGATCATGTTGGCGAAGGGGACGGGCCGCTCGTTTTCGGGCGTGAACTGGTTGAGCCGGACGGCGCTGTGGCTGTCGATGTCCAGCACGCCCTTGTTAATGCGGAAGAGGAACTGCGTCTTGGCGGTATAGTTGACGGCGAATTTCGGCCAGCGGATGGCGCCGTCCGCGCCGTACATGAACTCGCAGGCGTAGATTTTCTTAAAATGCGCGGCGATGGGCGTGCCCTCGATGATCTCGCGAATCCCCGAAGAGACGATATAGTGCTGGATGTCAACGCCCCTGTCCGCGCCGAAGCGGCTGATGCGCTCAAACCAGCTCATAACGCCCGAAAAGAACTCCACGCCCGCGCCCAGCCTTTCGAACGTTTTGCGCGTCACGGGCAGAGCGCGCTCGCGGCTCTTTTCCACCATGAGATACATATAGGCGAGGATGTTGTCCATCTGCTCGCGGTCGGTGAGCGCGTTCACCTCGCGCCAGAATTCTTCGGCTGTCATGCCCAGAGAGGGGATGAAGCCGTATTCCTGCATATCC
>SFOF01000333.1 GCA_004552515.1 Clostridiales bacterium | reverse complement strand
TCGCCTTCCGCGCGGGCTTTACCGATGTCAATAATTTCATTCGCACCTTCAAGCGCGACGCGGGCGACACGCCTCTGCGCTATCGCGAGACCCACCAGCAAACGCAAGTTTGACGGATTTTCCCGCAACTGCCTATGACCGCCTGCGGAACGGACGCGGTACAATGAAGGCAAGCTATTACACGCGGCGCACGCCGCGTCCGGAGAAGGACGGGATTTTCCAAATGAAACAGACAAAACTTGCGATCATCGGCGCCGGCGGCTACGGGGATTATTGCCTGGGCCTGCTGGAACGCTTTGTCGATCCGGCCAGCTTTACGCTGGTCGCGGCGATCGACCCGTTTTATGAGCGCGTGCCGCGCTATGAAAAGCTGCGCGCGGCCGGGGTGCCCTTTTACCGCACGCCCGAGGAATTTTACGAAGTCGGCCACGCCGATCTCGTGCTGATCGCCAGCCCGATCCACCTGCATCGAGAGCAGTGCATCGCGGCGATGCGGCAGGGCTCCGACGTGCTGTGTGAAAAGCCGATCGCGCCCCTGCTGCAGGATATGGAGGCCATCCGCGCGGTACAGCGGGAGACCGGCCGCCGTCTGGGCGTAGGCTTCCAGATGTCGTTCTGCCAGCCCATTCTTGACCTCAAGCGTGACATTCAGGCCGGTCTGCTGGGCGCGCCCAAGAGCCTGCGCTGCTATGTTTCGTGGCAGCGGTACGACAGCTACTACAACAGCCCGTGGCGCGGCCATCTGCGCGATGCGCAGGGACATTGGGTGCTCGATTCGATCGTGACCAACGCGACCGCGCATTATCTGCATAACGCCTGCTTCGTGCTGGGCGAGACGCTGGATTCTGCGGCCATGCCGGAGGAGCTGTCGGTCGAGCTGTATAACGGCAAGGGCATCGAGACCTTCGATACCGCCTTTCTCAAGGGCCGCTTCGCAAACGGCTGCGGCCTGTATCTGGCGGTCACCCATTCGGGCGACAAGAACATCGATCCGGTGCTGCGCTACGAGTTTGAAAACGCGGTCGTGACCGCGTCGGGCAACGACGATTCGGCTGAGATCATTGCGACCTTCACCGATGGCTCGACCAAGAATTACGGCGCGGCGCTGGGCGAGTACCACGTGGCGCAGAAGCTGCGCACCATGCTGGCCGCCGCGGTCGACCGCACGGTCATGATTCCGTGCACGGCGGATACCGTCCGCCCGCAGCTCACCGTTTCCAACGCGATCTTCGATCAGGCGCACGTTCATGTCCTGCCCGGTCTGACCCGGGTGTCCGAGCCTGAGCCCGGCCTGTTCCGCACCGGCCTTTCGGACGAGGCGTGGGACTGCTTCATGGAGGGCGTTCTGCCCAGCGAGCGCGGCCTGTCGTGGGCCTGCGCGCCCGATCGTATCGCGCTTGCGGGCTATACTGCCTTTTCGGGCGAGCGGTTTGAGAAGGGAGGCTTTGCGGAATGATCCGTGTTTGTATCGCGGGCAATTCGGGTCACGCGGCGACCGTGACGCGCGCTCTGCCCAAGCTGCCGCAGGTTGAAATTGCGGGCTGGTGCCGCACGTGGGACGGCGAGCCGATGACCGAGGTGCTCGAGGACTTTGAAAAGCTGGGTCTGACCCCGCCGGAATATCCCGATTACAAGACGATGGTCGAGACCGTCCGGCCGGACGTGCTGGTCGTGGACGGTCAGTTCGGAGACCACGCAGAAATGACGATCTGGGCGCTCGAACAGGGGCTGCATGTGTACTGTGACAAGCCGCTGGCGCTGTCCATCGAGGAATTGGAACGGGTGCGCGCGGCGGCCGAAGCCGCGCCCGGCCTGCTCTGGGCCATGCAGACCGCGCGCTATGATCCGTGGTTCTACACCGCGAAGCGCCTGATCGACGGAGGCGCGGTCGGTGAGATTCGTCTGCTGTCGGCGCAGAAGTCCTATCGTCTGGGCACGCGCGCCGATTTCTTCCGGGAGCGCGCCCGGCAGGGCGGACTGATCCCGTGGGTCGCGATCCACGGGATTGATTTCATTCGCTATCTCTGCCCGCTCCCGGCCGAGACCGTCTTTGCCAGCCATTCGACCGTGGGCAACGGCGGCTACGGAGAACTGGAAGCCACCTCGCAGCTCATGATGACCATGCAGGGCGGCGTGTCCGCACAGGTCAGCGCGGATTATCTGCGCCCGGCCAACGCGCCCACCCACGGCGACGACCGCGTCCGCGTGGTCGGCACCAAGGGCGTACTCGAGGTGCGGGACGATAAGGTCTGGCTGATCGCCGCCGATCACGACGGCCTGACGCCCGAGCCGATCCAGCCCGTTCCGAGCATTTTTGAGGACTTTATCCATACACTGGAAGGGCACGGCCTTGGCCTGCTCGACCTTGCGGAGTCCTTCGAGGATTCCCGCCTGGCACTCATGGCGCGCGACGCGGCCGACGCAGGCCGCCTGCTGAAGCTGTAAAAGGCAGAAATCAGGACGCAGTACCCCAAATCCGGGGCGCTGCGTCCTTTCTTTTGCGCGAGGGATTGCCGCCTGTGCGCGGATTTGCTACAATGGAGAAAAAACAGGAGGGATCGAACGATGGGAAAGGCGGAAGAAGCGAAGGCATTATTTTTGCAGGGTTATAACTGCGCTC
>SFOF01000047.1 GCA_004552515.1 Clostridiales bacterium | reverse complement strand
TGATTAAGAGTCAGGTGCTCTACCAACTGAGCTAAAGGCGCATATCCAACGAACAGGATATATTATACGCCCAGCTCGCCCGATTGTCAATGATTTCCGGTGTTAATTTTCGCACCTCCACCGATCAGCCGCCCAACCGGCCCGTCGCCCGCGTGCAAGAGCGCCTCCAGGATCTGCGCGTCGGTCAGCCACGCGGATATATGCAGCTCCTCGTCCAGACAGACGTAGAGATGCGGCCGCCGGGGCGACGCCGGAGCCAGCGCCGCGCTCAGCAGCGTATCGCCCGTCACGGCCAGACACCTTGCCGGCATCACGCCCTCGCGCGCCAGCTCGCCGCGCCGGTTAATCAGGCTCTCGAGCGCCGCGAATCGCGCCTCATGCAGCTCGTGCGGCGCACTGGCGAGTATGAACAGCGCGGCCAGAAGCGGCGTGACGTTGAACGGCCCGTTCCTGATCGTCATCGCGGAAAGAATCAGCAGGCAGCCGCTCGCAATCAGGCCCAGCCGCACGCCCCAGTGCGCCGCGCGCTCCGGCTTCATGAAGCGCGCCAGCACGGCGCATACAATCCTCCCCCCGTCCATGGGCAGCGCGGGCAGGAGATTGAACAAAAGCAGCGCCAGATTGACGCGCACCGGCATACTCAGATCGCGCACGCCTGCCGAGGCCGCCGCCACGCCCGAGACGACCAGCAGCAGATTGACCGCCGGCCCGGCCAGCGCCGTGGCTATGAGCTGGGCGGGCCGCAGCCCCCAGACGCTTTCCAGACGCGCCGCGCCGCCCACCGGCATCAGCTCCAGCTCGACCACGCGCACGCGCAGCAGCCGCGCCATCAGCATATGCCCCGCCTCGTGCAGCAGTACGCATACCGTGAGCACGGCCGCCTCGCGCCCGCCGCCCAGCCAGCAGGCGATCAGCAGCATGGGCAGCGTCAGCGGATTGAGCCGCACCGGCACACCGCAGACGACGCCCAGCTTCACGCCTTCAAACGGCTCGTCGGATCGATGGGCCGCTGATTCTCGCGCGTTTCAAAATAGACGCGCCCCTCCTCCTGCGCGGCATGGCCGATCACATCGCCCGCCTCAACGCTCTGCCCCACCTGCACCGCCGCGTCCGCGAGATAGCCGTAGGCCGTCTCGCCGCCGTCGTGCTCGATCAGCACAACCCAGTCGCCGCTCATGCCCTGCGAGGCCGCCGTCACGCGCCCCGCCGCCGCGGCAATCACATCCGCGCCGCCCGCGCAGCTGTATTCCAGCCACGGCTGCTCCTCGCTGTAGCCGTGCGTGATTTCGCCGTTCACCGGCGGATAGAGCGTCTCGCCGTCGCTCAGATTCAGAAACACCAGCGCCGTCTCGGGCACCAGCGCCCGCACGAAACTCAGCTTGCCGATGCGCTCGCCCCAGTCCACGCGCATGGTCATGGCCTGCTTGAGTCCGTTCAGCGCCTTCGTGCTCCAGGGCGCGTCGATCTGGCGCACGGCCAGCACGCACAGGAGCAGCGCTCCGGCGATGGCCGTATTGCGGATCAGCTTTTCGCCGATGCTCAACGCCGAACCGCGGCTCTTGCGCCGTCCCTTCTTCTGCTTCGGATGCGGCAGCACCTCCCAGCCGGGCTGTTCCTCGCTGTGTGCGTCCTGCGCCGCCTGCGCGCGCGTCTCGCCCGCCGCCGTATGAATTTTCAGCCGATCATTGCTCTTTTCCATATCACACCCTCCTGTCGTCACAATGTATGCGGCGTTCGGAGGCAGACATGACACGTCCCGCTCCTTCGCCTGTGCTCCAACCTCCAGTCACGCTCTTCGTCGCTTCATTCCTTTTTCGGCTTTTCTCACGCCGCGGCAAAATGAGCGCGCTTCCTGCCCCTGCATTTTGGCTCATGAAATCAGCGCTGTTTCTTACGGCAGCCGACGCCGCGATAAACAGCAATCCGAAACGGAAACGCAAACACCCCTCAACGCCCGGGACACGAAAATATCCTGCCGGATCCAATTTATGCCCGGCAGGATGGGGCTGCATACTTCCAAGTTTTCTCGCTTTGCGCGTCAGCAGGCAGAGCCGGCACTTCCGACACGGAAGGCTTTCCATATTCGATCTGCCGCCATAGCCGTACTTCCTCGCCTTGCACATTTACAGGCGAAATCAGCACCGCTCCTTATGTCTAAACCCTCGCTGCCAAAAGCAACGCCCCAGAGCAGAGAGGTCAACGTTCGCGGCACCCGGGTCCATGAAAAAGACCCTGCCGAGTCCAATTTACGCTCGGCAGGGTCGGGCTGTATACGACTAACATTTCTTGCATTGCGCGGCAGCAGGTGGAAGCGGCACAGCCGCCGGGTTGCACGCGCAAAGCGGTATGGATGCCGCACTGCGGCGCGGAAAGACCTGACCGGCTCTAATTTATGGCCGGTCAGATCGGACTGTATAAATATCATATCAACGCACACCAACGTCCAGACTCAAAGCACCCCCAAGCGCTGAAGAGCCGAGTTGCACGCGCGAAGCGGTGTGGCCGAGGGCGCTGCCCGCTTAACGCACCAGCTTGGCGGGATTGATTGTCGGGCGCGCCTGACGCGCTACGCCGGCGCGGGAGCGCATCGCCACATTGCACACCAGGCCGATGCCCATGATGTTCGTGATGTAGTTCGAGCCGCCGTAGCTCACGAACGGCAGCGGTATGCCCGTGACCGGCATCAGGCCGATGACCATCGATATGTTCTCGAATATGTGGAAGAACATCATCGCCATAACGCCGATGATCAGATAGCAGCCGAAGGTGTCCTCGGCATGGTTGGCCAGATACATCATGCGCAAAAGCATCGCCAGATACAGAAGGATCATCAGTCCGCCGCCCACAAAGCCGAACGTCTCGCACACCACGGCGAATATGAAGTCTGTGTGGTCGTCGGGCACATAGTTGAGCGCGGCAAAGTTGCCGACCGAGAACAGCCCCTTGCCCCACAATCCGCCCGAGCCGAGCATCAGGCGCGCGTTGTAGGTCTGCATACCGGAATTGTTGATGTCATAATCCGGATTGAGCCACACCTGTATGCGGTCAACGCGGAAGTTGTCTGAAAAGTTCAGCACATACCATGCCGCGACGACCAGAATCACGCCGATACAGATCGTGCCGACGACCAGCTTGTAGTTCGTGCCCGAGGCCCAGATCAATATCGCGTAAATCGCGACGTACACAAGCGCCGTGCCCACGTCCGGCTGTATGACGATCAGGATCAGCGGCAGGCCCACATAGCAGCTCATGCGGATCAGCTCGGACAGCGTTTTAATCGGCTTTTCGCGGCTGGAAAACACCTGCGCCAGCGCAATGATGATGGCGATCTTGCCAAACTCTGCCGGCTGGAACGTGCGTCCCGAGCCCCACTGGAAGAACATATTCGCCGCGCCGCGTCCCACCTCTGTGGTGAACTTGACCAGCGCCAGCACGATGACGTTGCCCCAGTAGAACAGATTCTTCCAGCGCCCGTACAGCCTGTAGTCAAAATACGACACGGCGGCCAGCGCCACCATGCCCGCGCACACCCAGAAAAACTGAAGGCGCGGATAATACAGCGACTGCGTGGTGATCTTCTCGAGGAAGCTCATTTCAACGCCCTCCACGACCGGACTGCCCGTCGCGGCGAAGATCGAGACGATGCCCCATATCGACATCACCAGCACCATGATGACCAGCGGCCATTCGAAATGCCGGATCAGGCCCTTGCGGTAGCGGCTCCTTTTAATGTCGTTCCACAGCGCCGCAAAGCGTCCCGATTCCGTCTGTTCCTTTCGCTTGCCAAAAAGCTTCATTTTATATTCCTATCCTCTGTCCTTTCCTCATCCGCGCAGCCGCTGGATAAGCGACGGCCTTCTGGGCATTTCAAACGGCACGTCCTCGCCCATGAGCCTGCGCGCCATGCGCTCGAACGCCGCGGCGGTCTCGCCCCTGTCCAGCGCCAGCGGCCGTCCCGCCTGCGCCGCGTCATAAAACGCCCTGTCCTCGCCCAGCTGGCCGAGAAGCGCCATGTGGAGCCGCTCCGAAAGCACCTGCCCCGGCATGGGCTCGCCGCGCTTTATTTTGCGCGCCCTCATGCGATTGACCACCAGAAGCCTGTCGCGGATCCCCGCCTGATCGAGCAGCGCGCCCACGCGCTCCACGTCGCGCACGCAGATCGCGTCCTCGCTCGTCACGACGATCGCCCTTTCGGCTGGCGCAATGGCCGTGCGGAAGCCCGCGTCCACGCCGGCGGGGCAATCGATGATGATATAGTCGTATTTGGCCCTGAGCCGCCGCACCGTGTCCGCCATGGCCGCCGGCTTGACCGACGAAGCGTCCCGCAACGCCGCCGCCGCGATGAGGAAGAGATTGTCCGCACAGCGCGCCTTGACGATCGCCTGCTTCAGGCGGCAGTTGCCCTCGATCACATCGGTCAGATCGTACACCACGTTGTTCTCAAGGCCAAGCAACACGTCCAGGCTGCGCAGCCCCGTGTCCGCGTCGATCAGCAGCGCGCTCTTTCCCTTCATGGCCAGCGCCGCCGCCAGATTGACCGCAACCGTCGATTTGCCGGCGCCGCCCTTGCCCGAGGTCACAACCAGCGCTTCGCCCATGGCGTTTCCCTCCTATTCGGCCAGCGAGTTTTCATTCGCAATGACCGTCGATTCCTTCTCCTCCAGGCTCTCCAGATACGCGTCAGAAACCGTCCAGGCTGCCTTGGCCGTATGGGAGCCGGCATAACCGTTCTGAACGTAGACCACGACGACGATTTTCGGATCGTCAATCGGCGCATAGGACACCAGCCACGCGTTGTTTTCAACGTCCAGCTCGGTGCGCTCGGACGTACCGGTTTTCGCGGCCGGCGTGTATTTCGCGCCCGCAAAGTACTTGGTCGCCGTGCCTTCCTCGCCCGCCGACACGTCCTCCATGCCCCGCCGGATGGCCGCGAGATATTCGTCCGCGCCCTCTATGACGTTGGCCACGACCGGCTGCTTTTCCAGCACCACCTCGCCGGTCGGCGAAATGATCTTGTCCACGATCTGCGCGTTGTAGACCGTACCGCCGTTGGCGATGGCCGAAACATAGCGCGCGACCGATATGGGCGTCACCTGCGTGATCGACTGGCCGATGGCCGCCATGATCGTTTCGGAGGCCGTCCAGCGCAGGTCGTTAATCATGTAATAGAAAACGTTACCGAGCAGGTGATTGGCGATATAGCTGCGCGGGATGCCCAGCTCCACCTGAAGAATCTCGTAGATCTTGCTCGTCCACTGATCCTTGGCCAGATCGCTGTCGGCCAGATCGAGGATCATCTTGGCGGCCTCCGCCATTTTGTCCTCGTCGTAGTGATCGCCGCGGTCGGCCGCGATTTCCTTAAATTGCGCGATGATCGAATTGTAGGCGATGATCGGCTTGGAGGTGTACTGGTCGTTCACGGCGCGATCCGCGTCGTACAGCTTGTCCTGACTGCCGATGAAGGGCGTGGCCTCGCCGTTCAGCTCGATGCCGGTCTTCGAGGTCAGGCCCAGCTGCGCGCCCCACTTGTTCAGATCGTTGATGCCCAGCCGGAAGCCGATTTCATAAAAGAAATAGTTGCAGGAGTGCGCCAGCGCCTTGGTGATGTCCTGATCGGAGTGCTTCCAGATCTGGTTGAGCGCGATCCAGCAGCGCGGGCCGCGGCGGGAGGTATCCAGGCCCTCGTAATAGCCGCCGTCGGAAATGCGCTCGTCCAGCGTGAGCTTGCCCTCCATGAGCGCGCCCAGCGCCGTGACCACCTTGAAGATCGAGCCGGGGGTATCGCGCGTGCCAATGGCGCGGTTGAGCATGGGCGCGTTCTTGTCGGTGACCAGCTGATTCCAGTATTCCTTGTCCAGCTCGCCCTCGAACATACTCAGGTCGAACGTCGGGGCGCTGGCCAGCGCCAGCACGCGGCCGGTCTTGCAGTCCATGGCGACCAGAGCGCCGGTTTCGGCCAGCTGGATCTCGCGATCCTGCTCCTCATACTGCGCGAGGATCTCCTCATTGTCCCTGAGCCAGTACTCCTGCGTCATGAGCACTTCCTGCTCGGCGTGGATCGTCTCAATCACGTCCTCGAGCGCCTGCTGCGCCACGGCCTGAAGGCTGATGTCCAGCGTGGTGACGACGCTGTTGCCGTCCACCGGCGGCTCATAGGACAGTTCGCGCACGACCTTGCCCTTTCGGTTGACCTCCACCTTGCGGGTGCCCTGCCGGTAGGAAACATACTGGGAGAGCTGATCCTCCAGCGAGGATTCCAGTCCGCTCGAGCCGACCAGCGCGTCGTTCGGATAGCCCTTTTCCTGATAGGCGGCCAGCGTCTCCTCGGAGGAAATCTTCGACACATAGCCGATGTTGTGCGCGGCCAGCTCCTTCTGCGGATAGACGCGCGTCGAGCTTTCGGACACGTCCACGCCCATCAGATCGCCCGCCTCGGCCTCGATGCGGCAGACACACTCATAGCCGACGTCCTCGGCGATGACCACGGCGTTGCCGGTAAAGTTGTTCATGCGCTGCTTCTGCCAGACGGAGAGCACCTTGATCTTCTGCTCCTCGGAAAGCGTGGCGGGCAGCTTGTAGTTTTCGCACAGCGTGTCGAACAGCTTCTCGACGGGGTAACGCGTCTCGCTGGAGAGATAGAAATTACCGCGCCACTGCTTGATGCGCGATTTGTCCGCCGCCTCGGTGGCCGCGCCGGTGTTGAAGCGCCACTGGCCGTCCTCGCCGCGCTCGAGCCAGAACTCGGTGGTCAGCGTTTTGCCGCTGCCCTCGATGATCTCTATCGCGCGGATGATGGCCTGCGTATACTGCGCGCGCGCCTCGTCGGAGGTCTGCGTGGGATCGCGATAAAACGTCACGTTGTAGCTGCCGCGGTCATAGGCCAGCGGAATCATGTTCGTATCATAGATCGTGCCGCGCTTGCCGTAGAGCTGATAGGTCTTTGTCGAGCGCTGCTCGGCCAGCGCGATATAGTCGTCCTGATGAACGAGCTGCATATTGCCCAGCTTGAATATCATGGCGGCGAAAAGCGCCGTCAGCACGGCCAGCAGGATCGCCATGCGGAACCTTGTGGGTTTCATCGTTTTTCCCTCCTTTGCGGGGTCAGTCGTTCAGATTTATCGCGTATAGTAGGGGTTGCCCGGCTTCAGCACGCGCTTGAGCCCCGCGTGCAGCCCCCATGTGCAAAGCACATACACCGGCCAGCGGCAGAGCGAACGCACCAGCAGCGCGCTGTCGAACTGCGCCGCGCTGAGCACGACGTATACGTCCATCACCAGCTCATACAGAAGGAAGCATACCGCCGCGGAAATCACCGGACAGAGCCTGTTCGTCCACATGAGCCGGCCGAACCAGCCGCCCGCATAGCCCAGAAGCGCGCAGATCGCCGTCATCAGGCCCAGCGGCGTGCCGACGGAAATATCGATCGCCAGCCCGACGATCATGCCGAAGAGCACGCCGCGCGTGCGCCCCAGCAGCAGTCCCAGACAATGCACCAGCAAAAGCGACAAAACCGGCAGCAGCCAAAACGAGGTAAACTGCGGCAATATCGCCGTGTCCAGCAGAAACGCCGCCACGGCCAGCACAATGGGAAGCAATCGTTTTATCATCTGTCGTATCTCCCCGACGGACTTAATACGCCCGTCCTTCGATCATCACTTTTTTCGCGCGCGGCAGACCGCAATTCAGCGCGTTTCCAATCGCCGCGCCTTCATTGTGCCCAGCCGCGAGTCCCCAAGGTGCGGCCAGCAAACCAAATTTCTCGCGCCGCATGACTATTCGGGCGCTCGGCGAGCCGCCATTCGTTTCAACAGCACGGCAGCTGCGCCGCCTGCCATCCGGCCTTCCAATAACCGCTTTGCCGAATCGTGACACTCACGCCGCGCCGTCGCTCGGGTCCACGGAGAGACTTGACCGGCTCTGACAGTACGACAATTACACTGTCTGCTATACAGTTTTCCAATAATCGCTGCGCCGAATCGTGACACTCACGCCGCGCCGTCGCTCAGGTACACGGAGAGACTTGACCGGCTCTGATTTATGGCCGGGCAAGTCGGGCTGTACAGCGATCATACCAACACGCTCAATCGTCCAGACTCGAGCCGCCCCCAAGCGGCGCGGAGTCGGGTTGCGTGCGCGAAGCGGTGTGAATCCGGCTCAGCCGGCCGCCCAGGTGTCTTCGAGGAAGTCGCCCTGCTCGACCGGCTCGGCGGTTTCTCCGGCGGCCGGCGCAACGGTGGGCATCGCCCAGTTGTTGGGCTGTGCGTCGGCGGGCGCGGTCGTCGCGTTCGGGTCAGGCGTGGCGTTCGGATCGGGCGTGGCCGTCGGCTGCGCGCGCGTGGTCGCCTGCGGCAGGGACGGCAGCCTGCTGTCGCTGTCCACCTCGAGCACCGTTTGCAGCACCAGCACCTCTTCGATATGCTGGAAATCCGCCGCCGGCTTGATCGACAGATACTGGCTCGACGTGTCCGACTGACGGCTGACCTCGCTCACCGTGCCCACAACCAGGCCCTTCGGGTATACGCCGTCCAGGCCGGACGTGACCACCGAATCGCCGGGCATGATGTCGTTGACCGAGGGCACATAGTACATCCGGCAGGTGTCGTCGTCCGAGGCGGCGGTCAGCTGGCCGCGCATCACGCCGTTGTCGCGCGTGCGCTCGATCAGGCAGGACACCGCGCTGTCGCCGTTGATGATGCAGATCACCTTGGCATAGTTCAGACCCGCCTCGTAGACGCGCCCGACCAGACCGTCCGCGCTGATGACCGCCATGCCCTTCGACACGCCTGAAAGCGTGCCGCGGTTGATGGAGAACAGATCGAACCAGCGCCCCGCCTCCTTGGCGATAACCCTGGCGTAGATCGGATTCAGCTCCTCATAGCGGCTCTGCGCGTCCAGAAGCGCCTTGAGACGGTCGTTCTCCCGCGCTTCCTCTTCCAGCTGAGTATACTGATATTGCAGCTGCATATAGTCGATTTGCAGCTGCTCGTAATCGCCCCTGAGCTTGTCCACGTCGGCCAGATCACTGAACCACGACTTCACCCAGCGCGTCGCCGAGGACACCGCATTCTGCACCGGCGAAATCAGCGATCCCGCCGCGTTCTCGGGAATCGAAATCTCCCCCTGCACCTTCGCGTATATGAAGAAGGCGATGGCCAGCGCCGCGCCGCCGACCAGCACGCCGTAGACAATGCGCCCCACGCGCCCGGCCTGACGCTTCTTCTTCCTGCGCGCGGGCTTTTGAACCGGCCTGCGTCCCGTCGGCACGCTCGCCGGCCTTTTCTTCCTTTTAGGCGCCTGGTTATTTTCCATGGCGTTTTCCTCTCTTTTGCATATTACTCGCCCGTCGATTCCGCCGCGCCGGCGCGAATCAGTCCGGACAGCAGCCGGTCGTCCGCAGCCGCCGCGCCCAGCCCGATCGCCGCGTCGTCCTCCGGATGCGCGCTCATGCGAACGTCCAGCCCCGTTTCCTTTTCAAGACGCTTGTCCAGCCCGTCCAGCAGCGCGCCGCCGCCGCTGATGAGGATGCCCTCGTCGCGGATGTCGGCCGCCATTTCCGCCGGCACGTTGTACAGCGCGCTCTTCACCGCGTCCACAAGGCGGCAAATCGGCTCGTCGAGCGCCTTTTTCACATCGGACGGCGTAATTTGCAGCGACATGGGCTTGCCCGTCGCCGCGTTCTTGCCCCGCAGCAGCACGGGATCCTCGGCGGGATCGATGTTTTCCTCGCTCACTGTGCCGATCTCGCGCTTGATCTGCTCGGCGGTGCGCATACCGATCACCAGACCGTGCTCGCGCCAGAACCAGCGCACGATGGCCTCGTCCATGTCCTGCCCGCCGTAGCGCAGCGTGCGCAGCGCCGCAATGCCGCTCATACTCAGCACGGCGATCTCGCTCACGCCGCCGCCCAGCGTCACAATCAGCCGGCCCTTCGACCTTGAAATGTCCACGTCCGCGCCGATGGCCGCCGCAACCGGCGTGCGCACCGCCGCAACCTTCTTCGCGCCGGTGGCGTTCATCGCCTGAAAGAGCGCCGCGCGCTCCACCTTGCTCGCGCCGCCGGTCAGATTGGTCACCAGCGTCGCCTTGTCCATGGGCTTTTTGCGCTCGGTCGCCTTCTCGGCCAGCGCCACCATGACCAGCGCCGCCATTTCAACGTCGCCCACAGCGCCCTGCTGCACCGGCGAAACCAGCGCGGCCTTGTCGCCCGCCCGCCCGGACATGGCGCGCGCCTCCGCGCCCACGCACAATACGTCGGTCATGTTTTCGGCGTTCAGCAGCACGCGCGTCGGCTCGCGCAGCACAACCTCGCCCTCGGAATTCAAAAAGATCGTGGTGTTCATCGATCCCAGATCGACGCCCATTCCCTCCGCACCAAATATTGGCATAATATCCTCCGGCCCGTCAGGCCATAATTCTGTTGAGACGCTCGGCCAGCCTTTCCGTCGGCAGACCGATCACATTGTTGTAGGAGCCGTCATAGCCCGAAACGAACGCCGCCGCGCCGCCCTGGATCGCGTAGGCGCCCGCCTTGTCGCGCGGCTCGCCCGTGGCGACATATGCGGCGATTTCCTCATCCGAAAGCGGCCTGAACGTCACGCGCGTCCGCTCCACATCCACGCTCGTCGTCCCTGCCGCCGTGTCGATCACGCACAGGCCGGTATAGACGTCGTGACTGCGGCCGGAAAGCGCGCGCAGCATGGCCGCGGCCTCGCCGTCGTCCTTCGGCTTGCCCAGCGGTCGCTCGTCCAGCGACACCAGCGTGTCGGCGGCAATCACGATCTCGCCGTCATGGCACTGCCCCGCCGCCGCGCGGCCCTTGCGTTCGGCCAGCACGCCCACAATATCGCCCGCGCGGCCCTCGACGTTTTCGTCCACATCGGGCGCGAGGACGGCAAATTCATAGCCCATCGCGCCCAGCAGCTCCCGCCTGCGCGGCGAACCGGACGCGAGAATAATTTTTTGACGCTGATTTTTTCCACATTGTTCAGCCATAACGCGGCTCCTTTATCGATGAATACAGTATCTCTTGTACATTATAGCATACTTTGCGCGCGGAAAAAACCACCTAAGCGAAATCGCCTGTAAATTGTCAAATTAGATCGCGTCCAAAAATTCCTTCCGACGCGAAATCAGCGCTTTTTTCGCCCGCCCGCGCGGCATTTTCTCAAACACGCGCCGCTCGGCGAAAACTGGCTGGATAAGCGGCTGCGCGCGGCGACATTCTAAAACGTGTCTCACATGGACGCGAAACAGCGCAGGAAGGATCTGATTTCATATGGACATCTCCCCGTCCCGAAAGAAAGCGCTCGGCTGGCTGCTGGCGGCCTTCACGGCGCTTCTGCTCTCCTCCGAGCCGGTCGCACAGCTGTGCGCGCTGCCCGAGGAGCTGACGCTCTCGCAGGGCGCAACGGCGCGCTTCAATCTGAACTGGCCCATCACCGCCTCGATCGATCCGGCGCAGACCGTGCTCTCCGGCCTGAGCGAAACGCTCGACGACGTGACCTCGGTCAGCCTGACCGGCGAGGAAACCGGTCAGGCTACCGTGACCTTCCGCCTGATGGGCGTATTGCCGGTCAAAAGGGTGGCCGTCTCCGTCGGCGAGGCGCGCACGGTGATGCCGGGCGGTCAGTCGGTGGGCATTGCCATGACGACGCGCGGCGTGGTTGTGGTCGGCCTGTCCGATCCCGGCGGCACGGTGGCCTCGCCGGCGCGTCTGGCGGGCGTGCGGCCGGGCGACGTGGTGACGGACGTTGACGGCGAGGCGCTCGTGAGCGCGGCCGATCTGAGCGAGCGCGTATCGGCCGGCAAGCCGGTCACGCTGACCATACAGCGCGGTGGCCGCGAGCTGCGCGTGCCGGTCACGCCGGTTCAGGACGGCAGCGGCAAGAGCCGGCTCGGCCTGTGGGTGCGCGACAGCACGGCGGGCATCGGCACACTGACGTTTTTCGATCCGGAAAGCGGCGTTTACGGCGCGCTCGGCCACGCGATCACCGACGCGGACACCGGCGTGATCCTGCCCATCGACAGCGGCAGCCTGATCGAGAGCCGCATCACCGAGATCGAGCGCGGCGAAAAGGGCAAGCCGGGTGAGCTGATCGGGCGCTTCGGCGCGGCCAGCCCCGTGCTGGGCACGATCGACTCGAACGGCTCATGCGGCATATACGGCAGGATCGACGGCAAGGTGGTCAATGCGCTCTATCCCAACGGCGTGCCGGTCATGGCCTCGGGCGAGGTCAGGCCGGGCAAGGCGCAGCTTTTGACCACGCTGGACGAGCGCGGCGTGCGCGCCTATGAGTGCGAAATCGTGCGGCTGACCGATTCCGCGTCGTCGGAACGCGGCTTCGTCGTGCGCGTCACCGATCCCGAGCTGCTCGCGCGCACAGGCGGCATCGTGCAGGGCATGAGCGGCAGCCCCATTCTGCAAAACGGAAAGCTGGCCGGCGCGGTCACGCACGTTTTCGTGAGCGACCCCACGCAGGGCTATGGAATATTCATCGAAAATATGCTGGACGCGGCGGCGTAGCTGCCCAGGCGGTCATTTGACCGCCTTTTTTCTTGTGTTTTCGTAATCCATGTGATATAATCGACAAAAGCGATGTGCTTACGGCGAGCACGCCGGTAGGCATTTCTGCTTGCTGATGTTGACTCATAGGGATATTGCAGCTTGTCGCATCCCGAAGCAGGCCGCAAAAGAGAAGACTGCGACAGCAGGCAAAATAGCTCGGCGTTATTATATAAAATAAAAAGGAGGACGTCATATGGCGCAAATAATCACCGCGGGCCAGCTTGGCGAAATGGAAAACGGAAATCGCATCCTCGGCGAAGCGCCTCAGCTCGTAAATTCCAAGATTGCCTTTCACGGAAAGGGAAACATCCTGATCTGTGAACAGTCCGTAAGAATTGTAAACAGCACGATCTCCTTCAATGGCAGCAATTCGATTGTATACCTG
>SFOF01000332.1 GCA_004552515.1 Clostridiales bacterium | reverse complement strand
GTCGATCAACAGCGCCATCCGCGCCGCCATAGAGAGCGGCTGCAACACCGTCGTCATTCCGCGCGACAATCAGCGCGCCGGACGCTATGAATGGATCATCGGCGAATCGATCCTGCTGCCCAGCAATATCACCGTCATACTGGACGGCTGTACGATGATTCAGGAAACAGGCTGCTATTGCAATATGTTCCGCACGAAATCGGCCTTCGACGAAGGCGCGCGCTCTCTCAAAAACGAGCAGCACGACATCCGCCTGATCGGCAAAAACGGCGCGCTGCTGGACGGCGGCGTGTTCAACGGCCACGACGAATGGAACACAAAGGACGGCACGCTGATCAACAACACCATGCTGCTGTTCGTCAACACGCGCGGCTTCACCATTGAGGGCTTCAAGGTGCGGCATCAGCGCTGGTGGGGCATGACCTATTATTACTGCACGCACGGCACAATCCGCAACATCGAATTCGAGGCCGATTTCGCCAGCGCCGGCGCAAACGGCGAGCGCATCGACGAAGAGCCGGCCGACTACAAGGACATCTATATCAAAAACGGCGACGGGATTGATCTGCGCTGCGGGTGCTCGGACATCCTCATCGAGAACATCACCGGCCAGACCGAGGACGACAGCGTGGCGCTGACCGCGCTCAAGGGACGCAGCGAGACGCGCTTCTTCGTGCCGGAAAAGGGCTGGGACATCCACCACGTTATCATCAAAAACGTCATGACGCGCGCCCTTTCCGGCGCACAGCTGCGCCTGCTCTGCGCGGACGGCACGCGCGTTCACGACGTCTGCGCAGACACGCTGGTGGACACATCGCCCGCGCAGGCGTGGCAGACCAGCATATTCCTCGGCCACGCGATCCTCGCCGAGTACATCCGCGAGCGGACGAGCGTGCGCGGCGAAATGACCAACATATCGATTGCCAACGTGTTCTCGAACTCCTATCGCGCGATCCTGGCCGGATGCGCGCTGGAGAATCTGCGCATTACGAACCTGCACTGCCGCCGGGATGTGCGCCACGCCGTCATGACCGAGAACATCGCCGAGCTGAACGCCTGCCTGATCGACGGCGTGTTCTGCGAGGAGGGCGCTTGCCGCGACGCGATTTTCAGCTTCTGCAAGGACACACGGGGCGCGCTGCAAATCAAAAACGTCTATGCGCAGGAGACGGCGTGCGTCGTGCGCAACGAGGGCGCGATCAACGTCGAGCTGGAAAACTGCCGCGCTGAAAGGATCACCGGTGCGCTCCATGCCCGCGAAAAATGAGTCCTTTTCCGACATTATGCGCACTTTTCCGTCGAAATGCCGCGCTTTTATTGACAAGGCGGCGCGCCGCCCGTATAATAGGCGCGTCAATTCGTCCATACAAAGGGGTGTCGTCATATGATTTACAAAAACCTCGAGCTGCATAACGTCGCCGACGTGCGCGAGAGCGGCAACGGCCTGCGCCTGTATCGCTATCCAAAGGCGCTGTGCGACAGCATGGGCTGCGCCGCGCTCAAATCCACCTATGGCCGCTATGTCTCCCAGACCACGACCGGCTGCGAGATCCGCTTCGTCACCGAGGGCGACCGCGCGCTCATATCGCTCTCCTCGATCGATCAGGACGGCTACGTCGAGGTCTATCGCGGCGATTTCCGCTATTACACCGGCTACACCTACATCTATCCCGTCAGGAAGGGACAGGTAACGCACATCGAGCTGATCAAGGCGCCCGGCTTCGAGGCGCTCGATCCGTCGCTCAAGCGCAAAAAGGGCGGCTTTTCCGCCGATGTGTGGCGCGTCATGTCCGACATTAACTGTACCATGACGCTGGTCGATTTTGAGGATTACGGCTTTGCCGTGCGCCCGCCGCGTCCCGACGAGGTTCCCGAAAAGACGCTTTTGTGCTACGGCACGTCGCTCAGCTACGGCGCGTGCGCGTCGGCGCAGAGCGTGTGCTGGTGCCAGCTGCTGGGTCGTATGCTGAACGTCAATCTGCTCAACAAGGCGATGGGCGGCTCCTGCATGAACGAAGCGGGCGTGGCCGACTGGTTCGCCTCGCCCGATTGCCATTTCGACGCGCTGCTGCTCGAAAACGCCGTCAACATGGGCGACCATGCCGAGGAATACGAGCGGCGCTGCGCCTATCTGCTTGACCGCATGGCTGAAAAGAAGCCGCATATCCCGATCTATATGCTCACCTGCTTCCCCAACAGCGGCGTAAGCGCGCCGGGCTGCGCGTCGCCCGTGGTCAAAAAAGCCGACGCTGAAGCCAGCGGCAATCTGAAAACCGACGCGGTGATCCGCCGCCTGGCCGCGCGCTATCCGCAGGCGACGCTGATTGAGGGCGCGGACATGGTGACCGACTTCACCGGCCTCACCTGCGACCTCATCCACCTTTCCGATTACGGCCACATCGAGGCCGCGACCCACCTCGCCGCCGCGCTGCGCGGGGACTGGCTGAAGTAAAATTTCAAGCGCATCATAAGAGCGTCTCTCCGGCTGCAAACGCGGCGTGCGGAGAGACGCTTTGCGCTATACTGCGCTGCATCATCATCGGCTCAATAACACATTGTCGCGCCGGCTAAAGCGAGCGGCATAAAGCAGGAATCCATTGGTTCAGGTATGGAAATATCGTCAAGAGGTCGATTGAAGATGAAGGTTAGATATA
>SFOF01000331.1 GCA_004552515.1 Clostridiales bacterium | reverse complement strand
CTTCCAGAGAGGCGGTGTCTTATGAGCATCAAAATGGGCGATACCCAACTTTATCCCGCGCCCGCAGGCGACCCCAATTCGCCGGAACAGATCATTCGCGAGGTCTATCAGGCGCTGAAGGCAAAGGGATATGACCCGATCACCCAACTCGTGGGCTACATCCTCTCCGGCGACCCGACCTACATCACCAGCTACAATCAGGCGCGTTCGCTGATCCGCAGGCTGGAGCGCGACGACATTCTCGAAGAGCTTGTGCGCTCCTATGTGCAGAAGCTCGAAAAGCCGTGAGCCTGACAAAGCGCGTCGTGGCGCTGGACGTGGGCGAAAGACGCATCGGCGTGGCGGTGTCCGATCCGCTCGGGCTGACCGCGCAGGGCGTTGAAACGATCTTCTCTCGCGGCTGGACGCACGACGTGGAGCGCATCGCCGAAATCCTCAGTCAGTACGAAACCGACCGGCTGGTCGTCGGCCTCCCCCGCACGCTGTCCGGCGAAATCGGCCCGCAGGCGCAGACGATTCTGGATTTTACGCAGCTTTTGACGGCGCGCGGCTGGCAGGTGCGCTTCGAGGACGAGCGGCTTACCACATCGCAGGCGCACAAGACGCTCATTGAAGGCAATACTCGCCGCGACAAGCGCAAGCTGGTGGTCGATAAGCTGGCCGCCACATACATCCTCCAGTCCTTCCTGGATGCGGGAGGATGGACGGACACGATTCCCAAAGAGCCGGTTCGCGTGACGGACACGGCCGTCTGGAAAGGAAAGAGAAGCATGGAAAATAACGAAAACAGCATGGAAATGGACAATATCATCGAGCTGTTCGACGAAAACGACAACGCGGTGCGCTTTGAGCATATCATGACCGTACAGTACGGCGGCGAGGACTATGTTCTGCTCGCGCCCGTCGATCCCACCGAGGACATGGAGGACGACGAGGTGCTCGTGCTCAAGATCGCCAGCGACGAAAACGGCGAAGAAATCTACGTCTCCGTCGAGGACGACAGCGTGGTCGAGAAGGTGTTCGAGAAGTATCTCGAGCTGGTCGAGGCCGAAGACGACGGCGAAAATTGATTCGCGTAAACCTGCGCCGAACGCTCAGAGTAAAACGCTCGCCCCGCCTTTGGGATGAGCGTCTGATCGTGCGGATGCGGCAATATTGAAAGGGCGCAGGCCTTCGCCTCAAAGTCCGCCGAACGCCAAGAAAACGCGGCCTTTCCCCTTTCGCAATCGTCTTTTCGAGAACATTTCAGCGATAAAGCCCCATTTGTCAGACGCGCATGCGTTTCCGGCGGATGGGGCTATGTTATATGCCCGCCATTTCAGCACAGCAGACGAGCATATAGCCCCTGAAACACGCGTATTTGAATGGCGCCCCGTGTTTATGAGCAGCGTTGGGTTAGCGCGGGGCTAAAGCCGCTTTCTCCCGCACGCCCGAAGAGTCCTGACGCGCGCTACGGCAGACTGTCGAGAACAGCCAGCCGGCAGACAGCAGTGCAGAATTGGAAATGTGAGCGTTGAAGGGGGCGCGGCGTTCAGGTATGATTGAAACATCGGAGGCCAGTGTTTCTTCCCTATGCGCACGCTTAGGCATGACGGCGGCCTCATTGACCACGGACGATCAACACAGGACAGGGATGAAAGCGCGCCGTTTAAGCGTGATTGGGTCCGTAGAGGACTAAAGCTGCCGCATATGCGCTCAGTGAGAATGGCCGCGCGTCGGCGAACTGCTGAACGATGAACATAACTCTGAGACGACGCACGTTTTGCGCCGCACAAGTTTTTTTACAGGAGGAAAACGATATGAAAATCACCTATCTGGGCACAGCGGCCTCCGAGGGCTGGCCGGCTGAATTCTGCGAATGTGCCATCTGCCGCGCGGCCATGAAACGCGGCGGACGCGACCTGCGGCTGCGCTCATGCGCGCTGATCGACGACGATCTGCTCATCGACGTCAGCCCCGACATTTACGCCGCGCGCGTGAAGCTGGACGTGTCGCTCGCCCATGTGCGCGCCGTTCTGATCACCCATTCGCACGCCGATCATTTCGCCATACAGCAGCTGGGCTGGGCGATGCCGAATTTCGCCCCCGTTCCGAAGCATGGGCCGCTGCTGATCGCGGGCAGCGAAGGCACATATGAGACGTACAGGCAGCTCTACGCCGCCTGGGGCAGCCGCTTCACCGAGGGCATGATGAATTTTGAGGTGCTGAAGCCGTTCCAGCCCGCCGACATACTCGGCGCGCGCGTAACGCTCCTGCCCGCGGAGCACGGCGCGAAGGGCGCGTCGGTCTATCTGATCGAGCGGGACGGCAAGCGCGTCGCCTATATGCACGACACCGGCGTAGTGCTCCCCGAGGTGTGGGACTATTTCAAGGCGCTGGACAGGCCGCTCGATCTGGTAAGCCTGGACGCTGTGTGCGGGCCGAATCGCGCGGGAGAGCACAGCGGACACATGAGCTTCGAGCAGGACGCGGAAATCCGCATGGAAATGCTGAGAACAGGTGTGGCGAACGAGCAAACACAGTTCATCAGCAATCACATCTGTATCCATTCCTGCAAGAAGGATGGGAAGTTCTATTTCCATGAGGATATGGAGATATTCTGTAAGCCGCTTGGGCTGACGCCTTCCTATGACGGGATGGCTGTCACGCTGTGACCG
>SFOF01000046.1 GCA_004552515.1 Clostridiales bacterium | reverse complement strand
TCTCAGCTGATCAAAAATCAGATGTTTGAGGGCTATGTGCTGGTGAAGGCGTCCGAGCAGCGCACGTCCTCCAACGGCAGCAAATTCCTCGATATGACGCTGGGCGACGTGTCCGGCGAGTTCAATGCCAAGATGTGGGACGGAACTGTTCAGCCGCCCGCCGCCGGCACGGTGATCAAGATCCGCGCCATGATGCAGGAGTACAACGGCCGCCCGCAGCTGCGCGTCGATAAGCTGCGCCCCGTGACTGAAAAGGACGGCGTGGACATGAGTCTGCTTCTGCCCTGCGCGCCCTATCCGCCGGAGGATATGCTCTCGGTGATCAAAAGCCGCGTGGAGCGGATGCGGGATGAGGAGCTTAAAAGGCTGGTGAGCTACCGGCTCGATCAGTGCGGCGAGGCGCTGATGTACTATCCGGCGGCCACGCGGCTGCATCACGCCGAGCGCAGCGGCCTGCTGCACCACACGAGCACCATGCTGCGCATGGCCGACGCGGTGTGCGGCATATACGACCAGCTGGACAGCGATCTGCTGGCTGCGGGCGTGATTCTGCACGATCTGTGCAAGATCACCGAGATCCGCGCCGACGCGAGCGGCGTGGCGATCGATTATTCGCGCGAGGGTCAGCTGCTGGGGCACATCGTGCGCGGCGTGAGCGAGCTGGACAAGGCCTGCGAGGCGCTCTCCATCCGCGAGGAAACGCGGCTCATGCTGGAGCACATGATCCTCTCGCATCACGATCTGCCCGAATACGGCAGCCCGAAGCCGCCCATGTTCCCTGAGGCCGAGGTGCTGCACATCCTCGACCTGCTCGACGCGCGGATGTTTGAGATGGACAGCGCGCTTAAAAACGTCGCGCCCGGCACGTTCACCGAGCGCATCTGGTCGCTCGAGCGTCGGCTCTACCGCCGTGAGCGCGCGCCGAAAAGCGCAGAAAAGGGCGAGGAATAGGCGCGTTTTCGCCCGCGCATTGCCGCAGGCACGTTCTCGCGCGTAGGCCCGCCGGTATGCTGGCTTTATGATCGGGTCGGGCAAATTCCGCTGTTCGTCAAGGGACGGGGCGGTGAGCGGCGCGTCTTTTGGAAAATCCGCACGGAGCTATCCGCTTCACACTCAGCCTGTAAAGGAGGCAATCAATGACCCGAATCATCCGAGATCAGGAAACAGTGCGCCGCTGGGGCGCGGACATTCTCAAATCAAAGGGCATGGCTCGGGAAAAGCGCTTCATGCAGCACGGCGACATCAGCTGCTATCGCCATTCTCTGCGCGTGGCCTCCCGCAGCGTCCGTCTGGCGCGCTGGCTGCGGCTGAAGGCCGATATGCGCGCGCTGGTGCGCGGGGCGCTGCTGCACGATTACTTTCTCTATGACTGGCATGAGAAGGACGCGTCGCACAAATGGCACGGCTTCCATCATCCCGCCGCCGCACTGAAGAACGCCTCGGCTGATTTCGGCCTGTCCCCGCGCGAACGCGATGTGATCGCCAAGCATATGTTTCCGCTCACGCTCAGGCCGCCGCGCTTCCGCGAAAGCTGGATCGTCTGCCTGGCCGACAAGTGGTGCGCGCTCGAGGAAACGCTGGCCGTGCGCCTGGGCCTGACGCTGAAGGAATAAACGCAAAACTGAAAAAAGCAAAATCCCCCGCAAGCCGTCGCTTTCGGCCATGCGGGGCGTTTTTCGTCATAAGGGCGCGCTTCATTCATGGGCGCGCCGTTTTATCCTCCGCGCGGCGGCGCAATCTCATCGCGCGCGCTCTCTCTATTCAGCGTGTGCGGCCAATATGCGCCGCGTCTTGTCCGCATCGCCGCCGCGCACATTCGTCATGACCGTGGGCTTTCCGCCCGTCTCGCCGCGTACATTCGGCATGGGCGCAGTGCCGTCAGAGCGGCGGCGCAATCTCATCGCGCGCGCTCTCTATTCAGCGTGTGCGGCCAATACGCGCCGCGTCTTGTCCGCATCGCCGCCGCGCACATTCGTCATGATCGTGGGCTTTCCGCTGGGCAAGTCGCTGCGCATTGTATCTTCATGTCATCGCACACGCCGGAGCTTCATGGCGCGTGTGCGCCATAGGACGCCTGCCGCGGAACCCGCCGCGCCGTACATTCTCGCCGTTTTCCGCGCCTATCGTGAAGCGGACGAGATCCGCCGCGCGCTCATACTCCGCTCAGAATCCGCGCATACGCCTCCACCGGCGGCAGTCCATACAGCGCGCGATAATCCGCGCCGAGGAAGCAGCTAAAGCTCGTGATCGACTCAAACCCCAGCCCTTCATAAAATTCAACGTCCCGCGCCATTACGTCCCTGTCGAGCGCAAAGCGTCTGGGCGGCTTCTTCCATCCGGAAAAGAGCGAATTGTCCATCCAGTATTCCAGCACCTGCGCGTTTTTTCGCCCGAAGAACGACAAAAGCGCCTCGAGCGTTTCGGTCTGCGCGGCGTTTTCGGCGCAGTCCTTATCGGCGATCGGTCTGTGGTGATCGCGGCTGATCGGCGCGTATTCGAGGAACAGTCCATCCTCCGGCTCGGTGCGGCGGGGGAGAGTCAGGCCGTCGTGATAGGCCAGATAGGCGGTGCGCGCCTGCGGATCGGCGCGTCGAACGCCGCGGTGAATGGCGTTCGTGATGCGCAGCAGCTGATCGCCGCCGTTCAGGGCGCGGCAGAGCGGGCAGTGGCACAGCTTGCCGGATACGTCGTCCGGCCACCAGAACCGCCGTGCGCTGCCCGTGTCCAGCGCCTTCGTCAGCTTTTCGGCGTTTTCCTCGACCAGCGCCAGCGCGTCCGCGTTCGAGGGGCACAGATTCGCGTCGGGCAGACGGTTTCCGCGCTCGTCCATGCGGAAGTATTCGGGATGCGTCTCAAACAGCCCCCTCGGCAGCAGATACCCCAGCGCGTGCGCCTCGTATTCGACAGTCAGTCCCAGTCCCTTCGCTCGCGCGATGAGCCGCTGAAATTCGGGCGATTTGTGCCGCTCAATGGCCGCCTCGAGCGTCCGCGCCGCGCTTTTGCCGCCGACGGGATGCAGCCCCAGCACGTTGAGGTTCGTTTTCTCCAGCTCGTCCAGCCAGATTTCGTCCAGCTCTTCGGGATGGACGATCAGTCCGCGCCGCAAAAGCATGGTTATGCTCCTTTCTTAAATCAGGGTGATTTTGCCGCGTTTTAAGCGTCGGCGCTTCTTTCAAACAGAAGCCAACAGCCGCGTGCAATCGCGGCGCGTGGGCCATTGTATACGCCGCTTTTCGCGCCCGTTTCGTATAGTTCTTTTCGCCGTTCAGAGTTACAGACAGGCGCGCCCTTTCGCCCTGTCGGCTACGGCGGGTTTTGCCCCTGTCGCCATGCCTTGAACGCCCGCATCGGCTCATCCATTCGAGCAAGCGTCATGGAGAAGCGCTCTTTCCATGCGGCGTTCGTCTCAGCCGTATGCAAGCGCGGTGCGCGAGCCAGTGCAAACGCCGCTTTCGCGTTCGTTCCGTACTGTGTTTGCATCACTCCAAGCCGTAGCCGGACGTGCGCCTTTTCCTCTGCGCATCGCGCCAATCATTTCAGAGCCAGCCCCAACGAGCCGCTGCCCGCCGCAAGCGCACTTATAAACACACCCCGCGCCTCAAACGGGGAGCGGGGTGAAAGAATCACAGGATCGCGTCGATGAATTCCTTCGCGTCGAAGGGGCGCAGGTCGTCGAGCTGCTCGCCCACGCCGATGTAGCGCACCGGCAGACCCAGCTCGCTGCGTATGGCGATGGCGATGCCGCCCTTGGCCGTGCCGTCCAGCTTGGTCAGGATAATGCCCTCCAGATCGGCCACGTCCTTGAACACCTCGGCCTGAGCCAGACCGTTCTGGCCGGTCGTCGCGTCGATGACCAGCAGGGAGCGCGTTTTCGCCTCGGGGAACTCGCGGCTGATGACGCGCGCCATCTTCTTCAGCTCCTCCATCAGGTGGCTCTTGTTGTGCAGGCGGCCGGCGGTATCCACGATCAGCACGTCCGCGCCGCGCTGCTTGGCGGCCTGTATGCCGTCGAACACCACGGCGGCGGGGTCGGCGCCCTCCTTCTGCTTGACGATCGGCACGCCCGCACGCTCGGCCCAGACGGTCAGCTGATCGGCGGCGGCGGCGCGGAAGGTGTCGCCCGCGCAGATGATGACGCGGCGGCCCACCGTCTTGAGGCGCGCGGCCAGCTTGCCGATCGACGTGGTTTTGCCCACGCCGTTCACGCCGATGACGAAGAGCACCATCGGGGAGCTGAGGCGCATCGGCTCGCTGCCCATGATGTCGATCAAAATCTCGCGCAGCATCTCGCGCGCGGCGGCCGGCGTCACGTTCGGCGTTTTCCCGCAGCGCTCCTTCAGCGTCTGCACGGCCTGATCGCTGGTCTTTACGCCCACGTCGGCCATGATGAGTATGTCGGTCATTTCTTCAAAGAAGTCGTCGTCCACCTCGCCCGCGTTCTCGACCAGATCGTCCATCTTCGCGGACAGATTGTCGTGCGTGCGCGTGAGCCGCGATTTCAGCCAGCCGAAAACCGATTCCTTGCGCGGCTCCTCCTTCGGCGCTTCGGGCGCTTCCTCGGCGGGCTGCTTTGCTTCCTCCGGCTGAACGGGTTCGGCGGCGGGCTTTATTTCCTCGGCGGGCGCGACGCTCTCGGCCTTCGGGGCTTCCGGCACGGCCTTTTCTTCCTTCTTGTCCGGCTCGGCCGGGTTTTCCGTGCGGCCGATGCCCAGCTTGCTCTTCAGCTTGTCAAACAGAGCCATATCTTGTCACCTCGTATGGATAAATGATTAAGGTCAGTACTGAGCGTCGCCCATTTTGACGCTCACCATGCGCGATACGCCCTTTTCCTCCATGGCCACGCCGTAGAGCGCGTCGCAGCGCTCCATGGTGCCCTTGCGGTGGGTGATGACCACGAACTGCGTGTTTTTCGAGTAGTCGCGCAGATATTCGGCAAAGTTGTCGATGTTCGCGTCGTCCAGCGCGGCCTCGATTTCGTCCAGGAAGCAGAACGGCGTGGGCTTGAGCTTCAGCATGGCGAAGAGAATCGCGATGGCGGTCAGCGCGCGTTCGCCGCCGGAGAGCAGCGAGAGCATTTGCAGCTTCTTTCCGGGCGGCTGGGCGATGACCTCTATGCCGCAGTTCAGCGCGTCGTTCGGGTCGGCAAGCTGCAATTCCGCGCGGCCGCCGCCGAACAGATTGACGAACGTCTCCTTGAAGTTCTCGTTGAGCAGCGCGAACTGGGCGCGGAACTGCGCGTCCATCTTCTTCATCAGGTCGTCTATGATGCCCATCAGGTCGAGCTGCGCGCGCGTGAGGTCGTCGCGCTGCACGGTCAGTTCCTCATAGCGCTCGCAGGTCTGGCGGTATTCGTCCACCGCCGCCACGTTGATCGGCCCCATCTCGCGGATGCGCGCCTTGATCGCGGCGATGCGCTTGTCCGCCTCGCCGGCCTTGAAGTCCGCCTGCCGGAATTCCTCCGCGCCCGCGTAGGACAGTTCGTAGTCCTCCCAGATGCGGTCGGTCAGCGTCTTGAATTCGTTTTCCAGCCGCGTGAGGGTCAGCTCGTTTTTGTGGCGCTTGTCGCTCAGGCTGTCCAGCCCGGCGCGCAGACTGTCCAGCTGCTCCGTGCCGGTCTTGACGGCCTCCTGAGCGTCGGTGCGCGCCTTGTCGGTCGCGTTGAAGCGCGCGCGTTCCTCGTTCAGGCTGTCCTTGAGCGCGGTCAGGCGGTTCTGCTCGCTCTCGAGGCGTTCGCGGTCGGCGGTCAGCGCGCTGCGGCAGTCGGTCAGCGCGGCTCTGTTTTCCTCGAGCTGGCGCTCCAGCTCATAGCCGTCGCCGTTTAAGCGCGCCAGATCGTCATTAAGGGCGGTCAGTCCGCGCTCGCGGGCGGCCTGCACGATGCGCTGGTCGGTCACGACGCGCCGCTTTTCGCCCAGATCCTCGCGCAGCGCGGTGATTTCGTCGTTCAGGCGCGCGATCTCGGCCTGCTGATCGTCGCCGCTCTGCTGCGCGCCGGCCTGACGCGTCTCCAGCTGCGCCATGGCCTCGCGGATGTCATTAAGCTGCGCCGTCATGCGTTCGCTCTCGAGGCGGATGCGCTCGTTCTGTTCGCTCTGCGTGGCCAGCGCGTCGCGGGCGGTGGCCAGGTGCGCTTCCTCGCGCGTACAGGCGATTTCCTGCTGGCGGGACTGCTCGAACAGCTCGCCGCGCCGCTGCTTGAGGGCGGCGCGTTCGGCCTCGAGCGTTACAAGCTCGCCCTGTAAGGCGATCAACTGATCGGTCAGCTCCTTCAGCCGGTCGCGGTGTTCGCTGATCTCGCGTTCGCGGGAGAGCAGACTGGTCACGCGCGATGTGACTGAGCCGCCGGTCATCGAGCCGCCCGAGTGCATGACGTCGCCGTCCAGCGTCACCAGCCGGAAGGCGTGCCGCCCCGCGCGCTGGATCGCAATGCCGCTGTCGAGATTTTCGGCCACGACGGTGCGCCCCAGCAGGCTGTCCACAATGCCCTGATAGCGCGGGTCGAATGAGATCAGCTCGGACGCCAGTCCCACGCAGCCGGGCATGGAGAGCACGCTTCGTTCCTCGCGGGTGAGCGTGCGCCCCTTCACCGAGGTGAGCGGCAGGAAGGTCGCGCGGCCCAGGCGGCCGTTGCGAAGGAAGTCGATCATGCGCTTGGCGTCTTCCTCGCGCTCGACCACGATGTTTTGCAGCGCGCCGCCCAGCACCATGTCTATGGCGCGCTCGAGCTTGCGCGGCACGGTGATCAGCGTCGCCACAACGCCGTGAACGCCGCTGCCCTGCGTGCGCCGCGCCTGAAGCAGCACCTGCTTGACCGAGTTCTGATAGCCCTCGTAATCGCGCTGCATTTCCTCCATCACGCGCAGACGGGAGGCCGTCTCCTGCTTCTGCGCGGTCAGGGCGCGCTGGCGCTCGTTCTTTTCGTCGAATTGCGCCGCGGCCATGGAGAGCTGCTGCTGGAGCGCGTTTATGTCCTTGTCGATGCGCTCCTTTTCGGCGCGTTCGGCGCGCAGATTGTCCTCCGCCTCGGCGACCGCGGTTCTGCGCTCCTCCAGCGTGCCCTCGCCCTCGCCGCGCTCGTTTTTCAGCGCTTCGATGCGGTTCTTCAGCGCTTCCTCCATCGCCGTGTAGCGCGCCTGCTCGCTCTTTACGTCGGAGAGGCGGTTGATCGCGTCGATGCGGCTGGCTTTTAATTCCTCGCAGCGCCGTTCGCGCTCGATCAGCGTGTCGTTAAGGGCGGTCAGCTCGGCCTCGAGCGCCGTGAGACGCCGCTGCGCCTCGAGCGCCTCCTTCGTTTCGGCGGCGATGCGCTCGCTCAGGTCGTCGGTGCGCTGCCGGGTGCTCTGCGCGTCGCCCTCGGCGCTGCTTACGACGCCGGCCAGTCGCTTTTGCTCGCGTTCGGCGGCGGAAATGTGCTCGCGCAGCACGCCCACGCCGCCCTCGCAGGCCTCTACGTCGCGGATGAGCGTCTGCACCGTCTCGCGCTGTATGGCGGCCTCGGCTTCATAGCGGGAGAGCGTCTCCTGCGCCGCGTCGCGCCGGGCAGACAGCGCTTCGATCTCGGCTGTGTCCTTCGCGATGGTTTCGTCCAGGGCGTTCAATGCGTCCTGCTGCTCGGCGATGCGCTGATTGTAGCGGTCGCTGCGCACGAGGAAGGCGTTCAGCTCCAGGCCCTTCAGCTCGCTTTGCAGCTGGAGGTATTCGCGCGCGGTCTGGCTCTGCTCCTTGAGCGGCTCGATGCGCTTTTCAAGCTCGGCGATGATGTCCTCGACGCGGGCGAGATTGGCGCGGGTGTTTTCCATGCGCCGCTCGGCCTCGAGCTTGCGGCTCTTGAACTTGACGATGCCGGCGGCCTCTTCAAACACCTGCCGGCGCTCCTCGGATTTGGAAGAGAGGATCTCGTCGATGCGGCCCTGCCCGATGAGGGAGTAGCCCTCCTTGCCGATGCCGGTGTCGCGGAAGAGATCGATGATGTCCTTCAGGCGGCAGGGGGCGCGGTTGATCATGTATTCGCCCTCGCCGCTGCGATAGACGCGCCGCGTCACGGCGACCTCGTTGTAATCGGAGGGCAGGGCGTGATCCTCGTTGTCGAACGTCAGCGTCACCTCGCAGAAG
This sequence comes from Clostridiales bacterium, assembly GCA_004552515.1. Lineage (GTDB taxonomy): Bacteria > Bacillota > Clostridia > Christensenellales > Aristaeellaceae > Firm-10. The sequence continues at coordinate 4,900 of SFOF01000046.1, read as the reverse complement.
CCCAACTTCTTGCGCTTTTCGGTGCCGTTGAATATCACGTCCTCCATCTTGCCGCCGCGCAGCGTCTTGGGGCTTTGCTCGCCCAGCACCCAGCGCACCGCGTCGGATATGTTGGATTTGCCGCTGCCGTTGGGGCCGACGACGCCGGTGATGCCGTTTTCAAAGGTCATCTCCACGCGGTCGGCAAAGGATTTGAAGCCCTGTATTTCCAGCTTTTTGAGTCTCAACGATTCCAGCTGCCTTTCAGTTGATTGTAGGCGGTCTGCGCGGCCTGCTGCTGCGCGGCCTGTTTGCTGTGGCCCTCGCCGCGCGCCAGCTCCTCGCCGTTCAGCATGACGCGCATCACGAACGTGGGGCAGTGATCCTCGCCCGTTCGCGCCACCAGCTCGTAGACGGGGGTCGCGCCGCCGTCCTTCTGCGTGAGGATTTGCAGGAGCGATTTGTAGTCGTAGTCCAGCTTGCGGTCGACCGGATGGTTGTGCAGCGGCTGGTCCAGCGTGCGCAGGATCAGCGCCTCGGCCTGATCGTAGCCGCCGTCCAGATAGACCGCGGCGAAGATCGCCTCCATCACGTCGGCCAGGATCGAGGGCCGCTCGCGGCCGCCCATGCGCTCCTCGCCCGAGGACAGTATGAGATAATCGCCCAGATGATACTGATGCGAGGCCTCGAAGAGCGAATCCTCGCACACCAGCCGCGCGCGCGCCCGGCTCAGCTTGCCCTCCTGATCGGGATAGTGGTCGAACAGGAAGCGGCTGATCGCCAGCTGCAATACAGCGTCGCCCAGAAACTCCAGCCGCTGATAGTTGGCGACATGGCGCTCTCCGCTGCACGAGGGGTGCGTCAGCGCAGTCTGGAGCAGTGATTCATCCCGAAAGGTATAGCCCAGCCGGGACATGAGCGTTTTCACGATTGATTCCTCCCATGAATAAGAGCGCGCGACGGAGCTGCGCTTCAATTGTGGACGTTCGCAGGTATTATGCCCAGCTGAAACGCGTTCCGGAGTTTGTTTTCAGGGTATGCCCCTAAAGGGTAAGCCGCAATTTCGAGCGGATTTGCTGCGGTTCCCGGAGAGAAATTGGAATTTGTAAAGGCTTCCAGGGATGGAAGCCGAGGTTCAGCAGCGCTGAAGACTTTCAGACGCGGAAATTGCAGCTTGAGGAATTTAGAAACAGCTCTTAAGGCATTCCCTCAAAATTTCGACGTCCGCCGGAAATAAGCAGCGCAAAAAGGACGCGCCGCCGCCCGTCCTCCTGTTGGAATGCGCCCCTGCGCCGCGCCTTTTTCAGTGCGCCGCGGCGTACAGGCGATCCAGCTCGGCCATGTCGATGCGCACGGCCAGTATATAGGGTGCTTCGCCCTTCTCCCAGTGGCCGTAGGTGACGGCGAGCAGCCGCCCATCCGGCAGACATTCCAGCCCCGCGTAGGCGCAGTCCCAGCCCTCGAGGTCGCGCTTGATCAGCACGCGATACTGCCCCTCGCGCCCGGAAACGAGATCGTCCCAGGTTCCCACCCAGGCAATCCAGTCGCCCGGCGTGTCGCTCACGCCGCAGCGGTCGCGGAATGTGATGAACAGCCGGCCGTCGGGCAGCGTCCGCACGACATGCCGGTCGCCCGTCAATGCGGCGGGCAGCTCGACCGGCACCGTCCATGTCCGCCCCTGATCGGTGGAAAGCATCATCATGCTGTTCATGCGCCGTGCGTTTTCGCGCAGTATGACGGCCAGGCGCTTCCCGTTCGGCTCGGAGACAAGACACGGCTCGCACAGGCGCGCCGTCTCGTGATTGGCGATGACGCGTGGCTCTGTCCATGTCAGGCCGCCGTCGGCCGTCTCGATCTGATACAGCTCGAAGTGGCCGTCCGCAAAGGGTAAGCCGCATTCGGTCTCGTAGACAAGCTCCCATTTTTTATCCGGGCGCACGTCACAGGACACCCACCACTTCTTTTCCTCGCCCCACGCGCCGTTTTCGCGGCGGGAGATGGTCGTGTAGGTGCGCCTGTTCGCGCCCTCGCCGGCGGCATAGATGCGCCAGAGCGTCTCATGGCCGCCGCGGATGAACGCGCCCTCATCGTGGAACAGGGCGATGTAGTGCCCCGGCCCCACGCAGGCCATCGCGCTCAGCACGACGATGCCGCCGAAGGGCAGCTGCTCAAATTCGCTGAAGGTTCTGCCGCCGTCCTCGGAGACGGAGCGCATGGCGGGATAGCCGCCGGAAAAGAGGAAGAAGCGCTCGCATCCCTGCGCGTCGGCCATGCGGAACAGCGTCGGGCATTCCAGAGAATGCGTCCAGCTCGCCGGCACGCTCAGGCGCTCTGACCAGCTTCTTCCGCCGTCGCCGCTGCGCTTTAAGACGATTTGCCCCAGCGCGTGGCACTTGGGATAGACGGCGTAAACCGTCTTCCCGTCCGCCGTCATGGCCGTCGTGACATGGCCGAGATACTGATTCTTTTCGCGGTCGACAATGCTCTGCCAGTCGGTTCTGCCGGAAATATCCAGGGTGGGGATGCCTATATGCTTCAGCATGGCGCTCACCTCGCTCGGCGTATGCTCTCTTCTCAGACGACCTTCTCCAGATAGGCCACGATGTCGCCCACGGTGCGGATGTTGGGCAGCACGTCGTCGTCCACGGTGATGTTGAACGCCTCCTCAACGTCCATGACCATGATCATGACGTTGGCGGAATCGGCGTGCAGATCCTCGAACAGACGGGATTCCATCGTGATGGTGCTGGGGTCGATCTGAAGCTGATCGGCCAGCATCTTGCAGACTTTTTCAAAGACCATATTCGGTTCCTCCCTTGTGTTGAATGGACGGGTTATTCGGCGCTTTCGGCCGGGGCGAGCTTCTCCAGCTCGCGGCGAATGGTGCCGGTGACGTCAGTTTCGACCATCAGGCGCGCCTGACGGATCGCGTTTTTGAAGGCCAGCGCGCTGGACGAGCCGTGCGCCTTCACCATGGCGGCGTTGACGCCCAACAGAGGCGCGCCGCCGTGCTCTTCGTAGCTCATCTTGCTTTTGAACACGCGCAGCGCCGGCTTGAGCAGCAGGCCGCCCAGTTTGCCGCGCAGGCCGCTCTCCATGATGGTGTCCTTGAGCATTCCGGTGAGCGTGCCGGCCAGTCCCTCGGTGTATTTGAGTATGACGTTGCCCACAAAGCCGTCGCACACGGCCACGTCGGCCTCGCCCAGCGGCACGTCGCGCGCCTCCAGATTGCCGTAGAAGCGATAGACGCTCTGCGCGCTCATGAGTTGGTAGGCGTCCTTCACCATCTGGCAGCCCTTTTCCGCCTCCGTGCCGATGTTGACCAGCCCGGCCTTCGGCTCCTTCGTGCCGATGATCTTCTCCATGTAGATCGTGCCCATCAGGCCGAACTGATTGAGATATTCGGCGCGGCAATCGACGTTCGCGCCGCTGTCGATCAGCAGGAACGGCTTTTTGCGGCCGGGCAGCACGGGCGCGAGCGCGGGGCGCTCAATGCCGCGGATGCGGCCCACGCGCAGTATGCCGCCCGCCAGCACGGCGCCGGTCGAGCCGGCCGAGACAAACGCCTGGCAGCGCCCCTCCTTGACCTCCAGCATGGCCTTGACCATGGAGGATTCGGTCTTGCGGCGCACGGCCAGCATGGGCGCGTCGTGCATGGAGATCACGTCGGGCGCGTCCAGTATGGTCAGGCGATCCTTTATGTCGTCCGCGCCCTCAAAGAAGGGACGGATCTCGGCCTCGCGGCCGCACAGCGTCACGCGGATATCGTTCATTTCGCGCAGCGCGGCCAGCGTGCCCTCGCAGATGGCGCGGGGCGCGTTGTCGCCGCCCATGGCGTCAACGGCTATGGAAATATCGTTCATGATCCAACATTCTCCTGTCGGGCTGTCATAAGAGCCTTCTATAATAAGAGCTTTCCTTATTATACACTCCGGCGGCGAGCTTGTCAATCGCCGCGGCAGCGGGCAAAATGGGCGCGCGTGTAAAAAAACGCTCGATGCGCAAAAAAAGGCGCGCCGCACGAAAAAGGTCGCGCGGCGCATGGCGATGATTGGTTATTCCTCGTCCTCCTCGCCCGGGCGGGTCAGACGGAAGCCTGCGATCTGATCGACCGGCATGGAGAAGCAGATGGCGTGCGCGCGGGTGTTGAGGCCCGCCTGCGCCATGACGGCCTTCATGATGGGGCCGGCCTGCTCGCGGGTGGTGGCGATGAGGATCATTTCCTTTTCGTCGGCGATGGACATACCGAAGAACTTCTCGGCGTGCGCCGCGCCGGCTCCCTTGACGTGCAGCACGGTGCCGCCGGTCGCGCCGGACGAACGCGCGGCGTCCATCACCATGTCGGTGCAGCCGCTGTTGGCGATGACGGTGATCAGGGAATAGGGCATTGTGTTCATAGCTTTCTCCTCGCCGGCTGCCAGCTCCTGTTCGCCGAGCAGCGCTTTTAATGCAATGTTGCCGCCGATGCTGCCGACCGGAACGGACAGGGCGATGCCCGCGCCGGGAATGTCGATGCACATTTTGCCGACCAGGCCGCGCAGCAGCTTCTTCTTGGCCTCGCCGGTCAGCACGGAGAACAGAACGGCTTTTTCCGTGGCTTCAAGGCCCAGCATACTCAGCATATCATGCCCCGCGGTTCCCTCGCCGGGCAGGCTGAACACGATGGACGCGCCGTGCTCTCGGGTGAAATTGATGAACTTTTCGCCGTTTACACGGTCGGTGACAGTCAGTACGAAAAATACGTCTTGCATGGCCGTACCCTTTCTTACAGTTCGATAATCTCCTCGTCCTCGGGCGCGCTCATCTCGATTTCCGGCTCGATGGACGACTGCCGCTTCAGCTTGAATTGATAGAACACGCCCAGAAGCTGTATGGTGATCAGCGGCGTCATGGCGACCATGGCCACCACGCCGAACGCGTC